>NZ_JAWOUB010000013.1:0-141695 GCF_033339195.1 Vibrio sp. 811 | reverse complement strand
CAATCTCAACTGTCCCTTGGTCACTCGGCACAGACGCCGAGTCAATACGTAATGTATCACCATCGATGTCAGTATCGCTTGGCAAGACATCAATCGTGACAGCGGTATCTTCTTGTGTTGTTGCCGTGTCATCTTTTGCCACTGGCGCATCGTTCACTGGCGTGACATCGACGTTCACCGTGGTGGACTCACTGACCCCACCCGACGTAACGATGTACGTGAAGCTGTCTGTACCATGGTAGTTGTCGTTCGGCGTGTAGGTCACGCTGCCGTCCGGGTTGACCGAGACCGTGCCGTTGGCTGGACCGTTATTGCTATCCAGCGACACCACTTTGTCGTCGCCTTCGAACGTGTCGTTATCTAAAACCTTAATGATGGTTGGCGTGTCTTCCACAACCGTCGCTTTATCTGCCACGATGTCCGCCACTGGCGCTACCGTGAAGTTCACCGTTTGGCTAACGCTTTCACCGCTTGGGTCGGTAGCCGTAAACGTCAACGCTTCTGAGCCGTTCCAGTCTGCGGTTGGAGTGAACGTAGCAATCCCATTGACGATCGCCACTTGAATGTTGCTGTTGCCAGAAACGCTGAAGCTCAGATCGCCATCCACGTTATCCACATCGCTGAAAGCGGTATTTAGATCGATGCTGTATGGCGTAAAGTCTTCCGCCAAGGCTTGGTCTGCAATGCTGCTTTCAACCACAGGCGCGTCGTTTACGGCATTTACGGTGACATTGACCGTCGCTTGGTCAGTCAGTGCACCATCGGTGATGGTGTAAGTGATTTCGGCGTCACCATGGAAGTTCTCAGCCGGTGTGAAGACCAGTTTGCCATCAATAATTTCGACTTTACCTTGGTCACTCGGCACAGACGCCGAGTCAATACGTAATGTATCACCATCGATGTCAGTATCGTTTGGCAGGACATCAATCGTTACAGCGGTATCTTCTTGTGTTGTTGCCGCGTCATCGTTTGCCACGGGCGCATCGTTCACTGGCGTCACATCGACGTTCACCGTGGTGAATTCCGATACCCCACCGGACGTAACGATGTAGGTAAAGCTGTCTGTACCGTGGTAGTTGTCGTTTGGCGTGTAAGTGACGCTGCCATCTGGGTTGACCGAGACCGTGCCGTTCGCTGGACCGTTATTGGTATCCAGCGACACCACTTTATCGTCGCCTTCAAACGTATCGTTATCTAAGACCTTGATGATGGTTGGCGTGTCTTCCATGACCGTTGCTTTATCTGCCACGATGTCCGCCACAGGCGCCACTGTGAAGTTCACCGTTTGGCTAACGCTCTCGCCGCTTGGATCGGTAGCCGTAAAGGTTAGGATTTCTGAGCCGTTCCAGTCAGCGGTTGGAGTGAACGTAGCAATGCCATTGACGATCGCCACTTGAATGTTGCTGTTGCCAGAGACACTGAAGCTCAGCTCGCCATCCACGTTATCCACATCACTGAAGGCGGTATTTAGATCGATGCTGTATGGCGTAAAGTCTTCCGCCAAGGTTTGGTCTGCAATGTTGCTCTCAACCACAGGCGTGTCGTTCACCGCATTCACGGTGACATTGACCGTCGCTTGGTCAGTCAGCGCACCATCGGTCACGGTGTAAGTGATTTCGGCGTCGCCATGGAAGTTCTCGGCCGGTGTGAACACCAGTTTGCCATCAACAATCTCAACTGTCCCTTGTGCTTCAGGTACAGACGCTGATTGGATAGACAGCGTATCACCATCAATATCGGTGTCGTTTGGCAGGACATCAATCGTTACAGCGGTATCTTCTTGTGTTGTTGCCGCGTCATCGTTTGCCACGGGCGCATCGTTCACTGGCGTCACATCGACGTTCACCGTGGTGGACTCCGATACCCCACCCGATGTAACGATGTAGGTGAAGCTGTCTGCCCCGTGGTAGTTGTCGTTTGGCGTGTAAGTGACGCTGCCATCAGGATTGACCGAGACCGTGCCGTTAGCTGGACCGTTATTTGTATCGATCGACACCACTTTGTCGTCGCCTTCGAACGTGTCGTTACCTAAAACCTTAATGATGGTCGGCGTGTCTTCCACAACCGTCGCTTTATCTGCCACGATGTCCGCCACAGGCGCTACTGTGAAGTTCACCGTTTGGCTAACGCTTTCACCGCTTGGATCAGTAGCCGTAAACGCTAGGGTTTCTGAGCCGTTCCAGTCCGCGGTTGGAGTGAACGTAGCAATACCATTGACGATCGCCACTTGAATGTTGCTATTACCAGAGACGCTAAACGTTAACTCACCATCCACATTATCCACATCGCTGAAAGCGGTATTTAGATCGATGCTGTATGGCGTAAAGTCTTCCGCCAAGGCTTGGTCTGCAATGCTGCTTTCAACCACAGGCGTGTCGTTCACCGCATTCACGGTGACGTTGACCGTCGCTTGGTCGGTCAGTGCACCATCGGTCACGGTGTAAGTAATTTCAGCATCGCCATGGAAGTTCTCAGCCGGTGTGAAGACCAGTTTGCCATCAACAATCTCGACTGTGCCTTGCGCTTCAGGTACGGACGCCGATTCAATCGACAGCGTATCGCCATCAATATCGGTATCGTTTGGCAGGACATCAATCGTTACTGAGCTATCTTCCTCTGTAATTGTTGTATCATTAGAGGCAATAGGCGCATCGTTAACTGAGTTTACTGTTACCGAAACTTGAGCTTCATCCTCTAACTCACCATCTGAGATGGTGTAGCTAATCGTTGCATTACCGTTGAAATTTTCAGCCGGAGTGAAAACAAGCTTACCATCGATAATCTCAACGATACCTTGCTCTTCTGGTACAGAAGCAGAGGTAATGATTAAATCATCACCTTCAATATCACTGTCGTTAGCGAGCACATCAATTACAACCTGGGAATCCTCGTCAGTTTGAATCGCATCATTAGTTGCTATTGGCGCGTCATTAACAGGCGTAATATCTAAGTTAGCAGTGCCATTAATAACACCGCCATCGTTATCAATAATGTCATAGGAGAATGACACTTCAGTGTCATCGTCAGCCTCTGGAATGTAAGTCCAAGATCCATCGCTGTTATCAATTAAGGTGCCATTCCCACTCTCAATAGTGACGTTTGTAATGACAAGAGTATCGGCATCATCAATATTGACGTTCGATAGTAATTCTTCAGTAGTTATCGTGATTGGATCGCTATCTTCCTCAACAGCGCTTAATGTCACTGGAGAATTAGTAAGTGGCTTACTTGAGCCATCCCCACTTGTCTCGATACCTGTTGTGAAGAAGTCATTTAAGGTCAACGCTTGAGTTTCAGATAAGCCGAGGGATTCTAAGCCAATAGTTTCAAAGTTTGTTGAGGCTAGCACTTCAGTACCATCTCGTACAATCGTGGCACTATTTTGCAAACTGGAGCCACTATTTTCACCCGCTGCAGGTGCGAGTTCTTCATCAATAGCAGAAGGGTCTTGACCTTGCTCAATAGCACTAATAATCTGTGCTACATCGTCTGAAATATCTTTTAAACCTTGCTCTTGAGCAAGCTGAATTTTCAGGTCTTGAGGCGCAGCATCTGTCATTGCCACTATCACTTCACCTGGTAGAGGCTGCTGTCCTTCTGCAAGGACTCTCAGCTGCCCATCCAAACCTATTACGACGACTTGATTACCGAGTGGCACTAATGCTGTACGATCCATATAAACCTTAACCCTAAATAACTGTCAAGTTTTTGACTAACAATACTAATTTGCTATATATTGCCCGAATATATAGTGCAATAACAGCAATTTGATGCTCAATAAAGTAATTATGTGTCATACATCAATAAGAATCCAGATGCATAAGTGTTTTATTTTATTAAAATCTGGACACACGTTCCTAGCTATTACCTTCATCTTTAATTTGAGATCTTAATTCAAGTTTCAGGCAGATTTAGTAGGTTGATTTATCAAAATTGAAACAAATGAACAGCGAATCAACAGGTTACTTCATCGCATATTAATGTTATTGTGCGCTAAATTATTGACGCCCTTATAAGTATTCCACTTATAAGCCCTATCACCTCGAGAATTTTTACTATTATCTAGGAGAATCACAGTGAAGTGGACTCGTGCCAACGCCTTTTGTATTGGTATGTTCACCGCTAGTCATGCTTTTGGGCAAACGCTAGAGCAAGCGGTTGAAAACACATTAAAAACCAATCCTGACATCAAAAGTGCGTTCAATGAATTCGTTAGCAAGCAGTATGTGAATGAAGCATCTGGTGGTGCTTACCTCCCATCCGTAGACTTAGATGCCGGTATCGGTTACGAAGGAATCAAACCTGCAGAGTCAGGGCGAGATTCAACCGATCTAACAAGAAAAGAAGCCACCGTGACACTAACCCAGCTAATATGGGATGGTTCAGCGACACTTAATGATATGGATCGAACAGCAGCTGATGCTGAATCGGTCCGTTATCAACTTCTAGCTGATGCCCAAGACACCGCTCTAGAGGTCGCGAAAGTTTATTTAGACTCAGTAAAAGCTTATGAAATTCTTACACTTTCCGAGAATAACTTGAAAGTGCATAAGAAGATCTATGAAGACATTAAAAAGCGAGTTAACTCAGGTATCGGTTCTACAGCAGACCTAACCCAGGTAGAGGCTCGTTTAGCAAAGGCTCATGGTAACTTGGTGGCAGCTCAGAACAACTTATATGACAGCCACACCACCTTTACACGCCTTGTCGGACAGTCACCACAAGGATTGATTTTCCCAAGAGCGGACCAAAACTTTATTCCCTACACCATCGATGAAGCGATTGACTTGGCATTCGAGTCACACCCAGTAATCAAAATCTCGGTAGCTGATGTGGACTCTGCAAAGTTCCAATACAAGCAATCTAAGGGAGCTTACTACCCAACGATATCGGTAGAAGCGGCTCAAACATGGCGTGATGATGCAAGCGGTATTGAAGGAAGCAGCGAAGAGACAACAGCGATGTTGCGCATGCGTTACAGCCTCTTTAACGGTGGTAGTGACGTAGCCAACGCTGAAAGTTTTGCCTACCAACTAAATAAAGCAAAAGACTTAAGAGAACGTGCATACCGCCAAGTCGAAGAAGGTCTTCGTCTATCTTGGAGTGCGTTAGATTTAACACTTCAACAAAAAGAGTTCCTAGCGGATCACGTAGATTCTGCCTCTGAAACTGTCATCGCCTACGAAAAGCAGTATCGCATTGGAAAACGCACTCTGCTGGACTTGTTAAATACTGAAAACGAACTTTTCGAAGCGAGAAAGAACTACTTGGATGCTCGATACTCAGAGCAGTACGCCAAGTACCGCGTTATGAACGCGACTGGCCAATTGTTAAATGCCTTGCGTGTCGATGTACCTACAGAATGGAATGAAAAGGTGGAGTACTGATCATGAAACCAGTGAAGATTCTATTTGCATTGGGTATGCTCGCCATCACTCAACACGTTGTTGCTGAAGACGAATATGAGTATCGTCCTGTACCAAATGCAGAACAAATAGCAGATTTGCAAGATGACGATAACGATGGTGTCATCAATGCTCGAGATATGTGCCCAGGTACACCTGAAGGCTCAGAGGTCGACAACGACGGTTGTGGAGAATACATTAAAGCATCAGATAACATGCAAGTGCGGATACTTTTTGCTAACGACTCTGATGAGATCAATCCAGTCTTCAGAAGACAAGTCCGAGAGCTTTCCGACTTTTTAAAAGAGTACCCTACTACTTCGATAGAGCTGCACGGCTATGCTAGTAAAGTTGGTGGTTCAAAGCATAACCAAGATCTTTCTGAAAGACGAGCACGCAATGTCCGTGAAGCCCTACTAAGCTACGACATCGAACCGAGTAGAGTCCGCATTGTTGGTTTTGGTGACACTCACTTAGCACAGCAAGGGACCGATGAAGTCAGCCATGCTTTAAATCGTCGAGTAACCGCATCAGTCGTTGGTTACAAAGGCGAGATAAAAAGAGAGTGGACAATATTCACAACTCTTCCAGAAAGGTAAAGTACCTGTTTTTGTTTGCTCTGCAAGCACAAAGCAAACAAAAACGAGTGAATACTTAACCTCAGAAAAGGAGCTTCGGCTCCTTTATTTTTACTCATTTCGACAACCGTATTATGCTTTAGGAATCGGCACTTTAGTGTTACTCTAGCCACGTCATAACAACGAGAGTTTTGAAATGAGCAAACTTACATCAGATATCCAAGCGAACCTTGACCTTTTTGTTGCAGAAACGAAAGAAAACCAATTGGTTTGGGGTTTACGCAATGAAGAAGGTTGGCTATCTTGCGATTCAACTGAATTCGAAAACAGCGAAGTCATGCCTTTCTGGTCTTCTAAAGAAGATGCAGAAGCACATAATGTTGAAGAATGGGCAGATTTTACTGTACTAGAAATCCCATTAGATATCTTTGTTGAAGATTGGCTTTTGACTCTTGCTGAAGATGGTGTTCTTGTTGGAACTAACTGGAACGATCAGTTAGAAGGCAAAGAAATGGAGCCTCAAGATCTAGCAAAGCTTTACATTGATTAAAGATTTCTGACCTCAACTTTATGTTGAGGTCTTTCTTTTTATGCCTCTTCTTTCAATATCTCGACCAAGTGCATAGTTTCACTACTCTTTTTCTTAGTACACCCAACTTAATCACAACGCTGATGCGTTAAAAGCGCTATGATAACTCAACTTTAAAGGCACCTTAAATTAAAGGCTCGTTTAAACATGCGCGTGCTCTATCCCTTGCTTGCGTCACTTTTGCTCACTCCAGTATATGCAAGCGACACTCAAGATATTGAACCAAACCAAAATATCACACAGTGGCACTCTGTCTACCAAACCACACTACGAAGCAACCCTGAGTCGGCATTGAGCATGCTTCAAGATCGCTACCATACAGCGAAATCGGACAGCGAAAAGCTCTACGTAAGTGGATTGATTTATGAATATATGTCAAACATAAATCAGCCTTACTACGGCAGCAGTCAAGTCTTAGACAACCATTTTTCTCAATTAGAATCAGAATATATTCTTGCCTTAAATGAACGTAAGCATGGTAGTTACGAGGCCTCAGTAGATAGCTTTTCTTCTTTGCGACAGACAATGAAGAAAATATCCGATTCCGAAGGCAAGGCTCTGATGAACTATCAACTTTGTTATACGCTGAATCAACAAGGTCGTTATCACAAAGCAAACTTTTATTGCTCATCCATAGAGAGCCACTTAAATCATAAGCATCAAGAAAACTTCCCTGTTGATCTTGCTTTGCGCGTGGTAGCAAATAACTACAATTACCGTGGTGACTATGAAAAAGCCTTAAGTTTGTATCGACAGTTGATGGCCAACATGTCGACGCAAAGCGATCCTTCAGGGATTTACAATGACGTCGGCAATTTACTTGCAGAGCTGGGGCAATTTGAACAATCAGAGCAATATCTCATTCAAGCCTTACTGGTTCGCCAAGATGAAGGGACACCTCTTGAAGTTGCGCAAGTCGAACATAGTCTAGGAGCGATGTACAGAAAATCCAAAGAACTCGATAAGTCCATCAGCCACTACAAAAATGCATTAACGATTCTCGAACAACTTCATTACCCATACGGGCAAGGGTTGACCTATTTAGGGTTATCTGCTGCTTTGGCCGATTCTGGGCAATTGGATACCGCGGTAGATTACATTGGAAGAGCATTAAACATTGCCCAAACTTATGAGAATACGCACCTTGAAACAGAGGGTCATTTGGCTGCTGGATTGGCATATTCAAAGAACCATACACCCGAAAAATCGATTGAACACGGTACAATTGCGTTAAGATTAGCGGTAAAAAACGCTAGGCCCTTATTGCAAGCGCAAGCCCAATTACTCCTCTCAAAAGCATACCAAGCTCAAAATGATTACAAAAAGGCGCTGGAGCATCACAAGGCCTACTCGACGATTGAACTAACGAACCGAGACGCGAGTAATATCAAGGCGTTAGAGGCACTAGATCTCACTAAAAAAGAGTATGAATATGATCTACAAGTCGCGCAGTTGAACAACGAAACTCTTCTAAGTCAGTACCAGTTTGAAAAACTCACAGACCAACAACGCACTTATAATTTTGTTGTTTTCTGTTTATTGATTCTCCTCGCTCTGGCATTGATGGTTCAGCGACAAACACGCTTAAAAGCCAAAATAGACAGCTTAACGTGTGCATTAAACAGAGCGGCAATTATAGAGACGATTAAAAGCCACACCTCCAAAGCGGAAGGAGACTTCCGCTACGTTCTAGCATTAATCGATCTAGATGACTTTAAGGCGATTAATGATCAGTATGGTCATCCGACTGGCGACTTAGTACTACAACAGGTATGCAAAGCGCTTAAAGCTAAACTTAATAAGGGAGAGTACTTGGGTCGTTTAGGTGGAGAAGAGTTTATCTTGCTATTGAAAAACGTCGATGAGATTGACGTTCCCTTTAGAATACAAAGTCTGCATAAAACAATTTCAGAAAAGAGTGTACATTCGCTTAATAACCATCAATTGAATATATCTGCGAGTCTGGCCTATCTATCAACCTCAATGCCACTCACCAACTTTGATGAGCTCTATTCGATATTAGACCAAGCGTTATACAATGCTAAGAAGCAAGGAAAAAACTCCCTTGTGGATGCATACAACGAGCCGATCAGTTTAAGTGCTGAGTATATTCTCTAATAAAACCAAACCACCAGCGTAGTGGTTTGTTATAGGTGGAAGCATCAGTAAGCCATTCAGATGCAACACCATCATCAAGGAGTCTTTGTGCCCAAGGCAAGAAAAAACATTCAGTCTCTAGAGCGAGGTTTTCTAATCCTCGAGTTGCTCTCGATGAGTGAGTCTCCCCTATCATTACAGACGATCAGTAATGCGATCCAGTTAAATAAGACGACTGTTCACGGGTTACTTGCGACTCTACACTCTCTTGGATATGTATCCAAACACAACCATAGCTACAGCCTAGGGTTTAGATGCTATGAACTGTCTAAGCCGATTGAACAAAAAAACGAAGCTATCCGACAACATTTTGTTCCATTGCTGAAAAAAATGGCCCAAATGACTAACAACACTGCTTACCTCGCTGTACAAAGTGGCGCTAAAGAGTACTTGTATATCGATGCTATAGAGCAGGATAACCCTCTTACTATCCGTAGCCCGAGAGGGAAACGAGAAGGACTCACAACATCTGCGATCGGCAAGGTTTTTCTTAGTTTTGATGATGAGCTTCGCCGAACATTGCGCCTTGAAAGCCAAATATCCCCCACGTTAGAAACTGAACTTAATCAGGTTGTATTATCAGGTTACGCACTCGATTTAGAAGAGGCAGAGCCAAACCTCAATTGCTTAGCGATCCCCCTTTACTTGGATGGTAAGGTCGTTGCTGTTGCAGGTGTCAGCGGTGCTGCCTCCGAACTGACGGTCACTAGGCTAAAACACTTTGCCAGCATCTTTCTCAAACTTTAAGATTTGACAATGTCGAATCCTAGGCCATTTTTATACTGTTTTGATTACATGCTTATACGTCGCCTCTAATATGGTCGTTGTTCAACTCAACAACGTAGGAGAAGCGATGTCTACTGTATTAATCACTGGCGCTAACCGTGGCTTAGGCTTGCAATTTGTCCGCCACTACCTTGGAAAAGGTTGGCAAGTTATCGCAACTTGTCGTTCACCAGAAAATGCTAAGCAGCTCAATGAACTAGTAACCCAATCTAATCAACTTCAACTGATGGCTCTAGACGTCACTAACCAACAAGATATCGATCAGTTAGCCACTCGATTAGCGGATCGTCCGCTCGATTATTTAATTCTGAATGCAGGTGTATTAGGCGAAGAGTGTGCAACGCTTGGCGAAATGACCCAGAAAAAATGGCTAGAAGTACTAAACATAAATACCGTCGCACCTGCCCTGCTAATTCAAGCCCTACAAGACAACGTTGCGAAAAGTCAGCACAAAACCATCGTGGGAATCTCAACCCGAGTTGCGAGTTTAAGCGATAACAGTTCAGGTAACATGTACAGTTATCGAGCATCTAAAGCAGCGCTTAATCAGGTTCTAGTATCAGCAGCACGCAATCTCGAATCGCAAGGAGTAAAAACTGTCGCAGTTCATCCCGGCTGGGTAAAAACCGATATGGGCGGTGAGGACGCAACCTTTTCTGCCGAGGAAAGTGTTGCAGGCATTGTTTCGGTCGCAGAACAGCTAACACTTGAGCAATCCGGAAGCTTCCGCGTATTTGATGGCTCTACAATCGAATGGTAACTGTTCTCTAAATGACGTCTCCCGGCCAAATTGAAGGCCGGGAGAATACAGTAAACTAATAGGCCAAAAAGATAAAAGCTCGCACTATCGTCAGACAAGCGAGCCGTTATCGTCTATGGTGTTGTACTACCGTCAAACGCTGAGGAAGTCAGCGATTGCAGAGGTGTCATTTAGGCAATGATTTCCTGTGAAACTCACTCAATCATCCCACTCAGGCGCTAGCCCTTCAGGGTTTACTTCGCGGCCATTTCTTTCCAACGCATCTATCTTTGCAATCGCCTCTTCACTCAGATTAAGTTCAAGTGCTTTCAGGTTACTTGCTAAATTCTCTCGTTTAGTTGAAGACGGGATCACCGCGTAACCTTTTGACAAAGCCCAAGCAAGCGCGACTTGAGCTGGCGTGGCCTGATAGTCCTCAGCAATACCTGCAATAGTTGGGTCCCCAAGTACTTTCCCATATGCCAAGGTCATGTAAGACGTTACCTGAATATCGTTTTCCTGCATGAAGCTGACCAACTTACGATTTTGCAAATAAGGGCTAAGCTCGATTTGGTTAGTAACAATATTCTCTTTACCGACCACTTCTATCGCTTGTTGCAACAAGTCAATATTAAAGTTGGATACGCCAATATTACGGGTTAACCCTTGCGATTTAGCTTCAAGTAATGAAGCCATGTATTCGTTCAAGTTATTGTTATTGCCAGGCCAGTGGATCAAGGTCAAATCCACATAATCTGTATTTAGCTTTTCTAAGCTCTCTTTTAGACTTGGAATGAGTTGTTCCGTGTTCATGTTATCAACCCAGATCTTGGTCGTAATGAATAGCTCATCACGTGCAATACCGGACTGTGTCAATACTTCACCGATTTCTGCCTCATTACCGTAAATCTGTGCAGTATCAATTACGCGGTAACCCACTTCTAACGCATTACGGACTGAATCCTTAACTACTTCACCCTCTAAACGAAACGTGCCGACGCCAAATGATGGTACTTTCATCTAAATCTCCTGAATTATCGATTTTATAGTTGATTCGAAGCAAAACTTTACGCCGCAAGAAACTTTCCGTAAAGTTAACAATACTCAAATCTAATTTGAAATATATTCAACAATGAAAGCTACTCTAGATGAAATGCGCACCTTTATGGCCGTGGTCGATACGGGTTCAATCAGCTCTGCGGCTGAACTGTTATCGATGACCGTCTCGGCGGTGAGTCGATCGGTATCTCGGCTAGAAGCCAAACTCGAAACGACTTTGTTAAATCGCACAACCCGTAAGTTAGATGTTACTAACGAAGGAACGATATATCTCGATAAAGTCAGACATATTGTAGAAGCAGTAGAGAATGCCGAAGCACAACTGAAAAGCCAGAAATATAAGCCCTCTGGCCTCCTACGAATAAACGCAGCTACCCCCTTCTTACTGCACGTACTAACGCCGCACATTGCTAAATATCAGAGCTTGTATCCGGAAGTCGAAATCGATCTCAATTCCAATGAGGAAAATATTAGCCTTTTGGGAACAAAAACCGATATTGCTTTTCGTATCGGTGAGCTACAAAACTCAACCATGCGCGCGATATTTCTTGGTAAAAGTCGGATTCGAATAGTCGCGAGTCCAGAGTATTTAAGACAACATGGTACTCCAACCTCAATAGATCAGTTACTCAATCACAAGCTACTTGGATTCAACAAGCCGGAGTATCTTAAGGAATGGCCGATCATGGATGATAAGAACAAACTTCTGCGTATTATGAGTAGCCTAAGATCTGATAATGGCGAGACGCTAAGATGTTTAGCCTTACATGGTGCGGGGATAGCTTGCCTGTCTGACTTTATGACCTACTCTGACCGACAAGCTGGTCGCTTAGTGGGCGTGCTTAGTGAACACACGCATAATGTCGAACAGCCCGTTCATGCGGTGTATTACAAAAATGCCAGTACCTCACGCCGGATCAGCTCTTTTATTGACTTCATCAAGCAAGAAATCAAGGTAGAGAACCACCAGTTCCTTTAAAGACCACCGCTGTTTGTGGCAAAACACTTTTGTCTTTTTGCCGCTTTTTCTCACAACAAAAATCTCATAGTGTCCTGAATATCAGGGAGGCACCTTGCCTCCTAGTACTCACAGTAATAGTCAGGCTTCATAATGCATAAAGATTTAAGTAACAGATTCACCATCGGGGTTGAGCTCCCCCTAGATAATGACTGGACCCAAGAAGGCCAGAAAAAACGCCTGCTCCAACGAAAACCGTTCGGCGTACCAGACATGAGTGTACATAAACAGCGTATTATGTTAGCCGATAAGTTAGGCTTTAACGTAGCGTGGGTGAGAGATGTCCCGTTGTACGACCCTAACTTTGGAGACGCGGCACAAATTTATGAACCGTTCAGTTATCTTGGCTATCTCTCTGCGTGCACCGACAACATTCTACTAGGGACAGCAGCGATAGTATTACCGTTAAGACAACCTTGGCTAGTGAAAAAAGCCGCTGCGACCATCAACGAGTTAAGTGGTGACCGCCTGATACTCGGTGTGGCTAGTGGAGACCGTCCTAGTGAATATCCCGTTTTTAACGCCAACTTTGACAGCCGTGGCTCAGCTTTTCGAGAAAGTGTAGAGATTTTGAAAGATACGCAAAATGATAAGCTGGGTAACGATCTACAGTTATTACCCGAGTTTGCTGATATTCCTATCTATGTCGCAGGGTTAGCGCAGCAAAGTCCACAATGGATAGGAGAAAACCTAGACGGCTGGCTCGCCTACCCAGGCACACCTGATGATCATGAACACCGCGTTGCACTTTGGCGCTCCGTAGCGGGAAACAAACCCTACGCCAGCTTTATTCATCTTGATTTAGTCGATAACCCAAATGCACCAGTCGTTCGGCATCATTTTGGTATCCAGGCCGGAGTCAATGGCTTGAGCGATGAGCTAGAAAAAATGCAAGAAGCAGGAGTCAATCACATCGGGTTGCATTTCCGTCGTAATAGCCAACCAATTGATAAATCAATGGAACAGATCGCTCAGTACGTGTTGCCACGCTTTAACTAAGAGCAAATAAAAATATGTGCCACCTTACTAAGGGGTGGCACGCTAGGCTTGGCAGTTGGAAAAACAAAAGCTGCAATAACGACAAAACTCTTTTGTTAAAACAACAATAATAGTGTTATTTTAAAGTAAGTCTTGGTTGAATAAAGTCGATGAACGCGGAAATACGCTTAGAGACTGAAGAAGATTTGTAGAACACAGCATTGACCTGTTCTCGTCCAGTATTTGTGATTTTTTCCGATTCAAACAATGCCACTAACCGTCCAGAATCAAGATCATCTTTCACCATAAAGCCAGATAAACATGCAATGCCGTTCCCTGCCAGCACTAACTGTCTAACCGTTTCACCACTGCTGGATAGGATATCAGGCTCTATCATCTCAAACCCTCGTAATGGCCACTGATTTAACACTTTAGCGCCAGAAAAACCGATCAAGTTATGACTGCGCAAATCGCTCACCGCTTCAGGGAAACCTCGTTTAGATAAATAACCAGGCGTGGCAACGATAAATAGTGGGCTTGTTCCTAAAGGTTTAGCATGCAGTGTTGAATCCGATAATCGTCCAATACGTATCGCCACATCGGTTCTTTTTTCCAATAGATCCACAAAACCCTCATTAGAGGTAAGATCGAGTTGAATATCAGGATAAGCCTCTTTAAATGGCTGAATTAACGGCACGAGTTGATGTAAAACAAATGGGCTAGCGGCATCAACTCTTAAGCGCCCCTTGGGTAATTCACCTCGTGTAATGATCTCTTCTTCAGCTTGCTGTATTTGTAGTAAACCTAAGCGAACCGCTTCAACAAACTGATGCCCTTCCTCAGTAACTTCGACTCTGCGCGTCGTGCGATTCAGCAACGTTACCCCCAACTGTGATTCAACTTTACTAACCGCACGAGATACCCTAGCGACTTGAATACCTAGTGCATCAGCAGCGGAAGAAAATCCGCCACTATCCACAACTGCCATCAGAATCTCTAATTCATCTGATCGGGTTAACATTTCACCCCCTTTCTTAACTGCGCATTTCCATCATTTATAGCAAAAGTATTTTGTAATAAACACCATTTTTCGCAACGAATAACTCTTTAATAATACACGACATGGAAACGGGCTATTCGTTTATCCATTCATATTCAATGATTATAAGAGAGAGTTGTTATGCCTTTAGCTTTACTTGCATTGACGCTGAGCGCCTTTGCTATTGGAACCACGGAGTTTGTAATTGTCGGTCTGATACCGACTATGGCCTCCGACCTCAACGTATCATTACCTTCAGCGGGTCTTTTAGTTAGCCTGTACGCACTTGGTGTTGCGGTTGGTGCTCCCGTTTTAACAGCGCTGACTGGTAACTGGAAAAGAAAGTACGTTCTGCTTTCTGTTATGGCACTGTTTGTTCTTGGCAATCTGTTAGCCTGGCAAGCACCTGGATACAACACACTAGTTACAGCAAGGATACTGACCGGGCTTGCACACGGTGTGTTCTTTTCGATCGGCTCGACTATCGCCACTGGCCTAGTGTCAAAAGAAAAAGCCGCTAGCGCAATTGCTATTATGTTTACCGGTCTCACCGTAGCTCTAGTGACGGGCGTGCCACTTGGCACCTGGATTGGCCAGACATTTGGTTGGCAGGCAACCTTCCTAATCGTCGCGATCCTTGGAATCATCGCACTGATAGGAAGCGCTCTGCTAGTGCCGAGTAATCTGAAACAACCACCAGCAACCAAGCTGTCATCGCAAGTAAAAGTCTTGACTCAACCTCGTCTACTTTTGGTGTACGCAATCACCGCGCTCGGTTACGGTGGTACGTTCACAGCCTTCACTTACTTGGCTCCTATTTTGGAAGAAGTTTCGGGGTTTGGCTCTAGCGCTATCAGCCTAATTATGTTGGTTTATGGTGTATCAGTCGCATTCGGCAACATCTGGGGCGGAAAGATGGCCGACTCTATGGGGCCAATCAAAGCTCTGACAGCGATTTTCTCGGGCCTAATTGTGGTATTGCTCGTGTTTAGTGTCACAGCATTTAATCCAATTTCTGCAGTAGTGACCATTCTTGTCTGGGGTGCCTTTGCCTTTGGTAACGTTCCAGGACTTCAAGTTTATGTTGTCAAACTAGCAGAGAAATATTCACCTGATGCAGTCGACGTCGCTTCCGGTCTCAACATTGCTGCATTTAACGTAGGTATTGCACTGGGTTCTTGGGGCGGTGGCCTTATCGTGGCCAATGCTGGGCTGATGCACACACCTTGGATTGGCGCGATCGTAGTATTAGGTGCTCTACTACTAACCCGTTTCAGCGGAATGCTAGACAAGCGTGGAGAGCAGCACGCAACGGCACACTGATTCACGTTCCGAATCTATAAAAATCACTTAAATTAGCCCGGCATTACGTCGGGCTTTCAATACAGAGTTTAAATACACCATTGACTGAGGTAGAAAGTTTATTCTACCCTTGGGTAAAACAAACGTTCTACCTGGTATGTCAAATAGTGAAAGAAAAAATCGCAGCAAGCCTAGAAAAAGCATTTAGTCAGTATGGCTTCGCCGAGCCGAGCGTACCCCAACTCAAAAACGCCTGCGAAGTCAGCCTGAGAACCCTGTACAAATACTACCCCTCCAAGGAAGCGATGATTGTTGCAGCTCTCGAGCATCGCCATCAAAGGTATTTGAGTTTTTTGCTCGAAGACGCCCCTGCCAATGGAACACCGGCTGTATTACACCTATTCACTCGCCTCGAGGATTGGATGAAGGAGTTTGCACCGAATGGCTGCATGTCCATCAATGCATTAGCAGCCTATCCAGAAAATCTATCGATTAATCAAGCAGTAAAACAACACAAATTGGCGGTCCGTCAGCTTATGGGCCAACTAAGTCAGCGAGAAGACCTCGCAACCACACTCTTCTTGTTACATGAAGGTCTATCCAACGCATGGCCGGTTCTCGGTCACGCTGCCTTTGCATCCGCTGAACACACTCTGCTAGAACTAATGAAGGAGAACAATCAATGACCACAATCCCGAAAGTCATGAAAGGCGTCCAACTTATCGGTCATGGTGGGCCAGATATGCTTCGTTACCGCGATGATCTACCTGTGCCAGTCCCCTCGCCTGATGATGTATTGATCCAAGTTGCCGCCGCCGGAGTCAATAACACCGACATCAATACCCGAACAGCATGGTATTCTAAAAACGACGCCAATAGCATGGATGCAAGTTGGTCAGGAGACGCGCTATCTCTCCCTCGAATCCAAGGTGCCGATGTATGCGGTACCATCGTCGCTGTTGGTGAGAATATCTGCCCATCACGAGTCGGCCAGCGCGTGCTCATCGAACCATGTATTACGCGCTTCAACAGTCAAGCACTTAGCTCGCCTTGGTACTTCGGTTCAGAATGTGATGGTGGCTTCGCTCAGTTCACTGTTGTTGACAGTAAACATGCATATGCAGTGAAGAGTAGTTTATCGGATATCGACTTGGCCTCCTTCCCTTGTTCTTATTCAACTGCCGAGAACATGCTTGTCCGCTCTAATGTCACAGCGAGCGATACCGTACTGATTTCAGGGGCATCCGGCGGTGTTGGCTCTGCCGCAATCCAACTGGCGAAGGCGCGTGGAGCATACGTCATTGCTATCGCCAGCCCAGAAAAGAAAGAACAGATCACGGCATTAGGAGCAAACCAAGTTATCCCTCGCGATGCAAATTTGCCGGCGACTCTCGGAGAAAACAGCGTTGACGTAGTGATTGATCTGGTCGCAGGAGAGCAGTGGCCACAATTTCTTCAGGTACTAAAACCAGGATCAAGATACGCTGTTTCCGGCGCCATAGGCGGCCCAATTGTCGAGCTGGATGTAAGAACTCTTTACCTTAAAGACCTAGCGTTATTTGGTTGTACCGTTTTGGCACCAGAAGTATTCGGTAACTTGGTTCGCTATATCGAACAGAACGCAATTCGTCCCTTAGTCGCGGAGTCATTTCCCTTAAACCAGATAGGTCAAGCGCAAGAAGTATTTTCACGCAAACAACATACTGGGAAACTGGTTTTGGAAATCACATAGCTTTTCGATTAACAGCGGCCTATATAAGTCGTTGTAATTTTAGAATACTTTAAGCGCTCGACAAAATGTTAAGTAATTAGGAGAACGCTACGGTTGGCTTAGCTTGTGACCCCTTTTCATCACGCTAAGCCAGCTTGTAAAAATATGTGGTGTTTGCTTCTGAGTTATAAATGTTTAATACCAACAGTATCTTACTTCTGGCGTTCATGAACAGAACCGAGATCTGAACGACTTCGGTGTTAAACCTACGATCCTATTAAATATTTTCCTGAACGCGCTCACATCTTGGTAACCCACTCTAAATGATATTGCGTCAAATGTTAGGGTTGTCGACTCAAGTAAATCACAAGCTTTTTGTACTCTTAAGCTTTGTATATATTGGTTAACATTGAAACCTGTCACCTTTTTAAAGCGTCGCTGCAATGTCCTTTCTGTTAAACAACTCAACTCTGCAAGCTCTTTATTGCTCAGTTTTCCTTGATAATGATCGTTTATATAGTGCTGTAGTTGAACAATTACCTCATCACCATGTTGGAAGTTTGGGGTAAACTGTTGATAAAAGCGTTGCTCTCTCGGACCAGTATCAATAACCAACATTTTTCCTAACAGGCGCATTACTGCCGGTGACGCAAATAAGGAAACCAACTCCAAACCTAAATCCACCCATGACATCATACCCCCAGCCGTAATGATCGTTCCTTCGTTAATAAGGATGGCTTCTTGTCTTACGTGGATATCGGGAAACTGACTCGCTAATGAAGGAGCCAAGCCCCAGTGTGTCGTACAAGACTTATTGGTCAACAACTGGGTTTGAGCAAGAATAAAAGTACCAGCGCAGGCGGAGGCTAAAATCGCACCTTTACTATATTGGACTTTTAACCAGTCGAGTAGCTCTGGCTCTGGTTCTAAGTAATATTGACCAGTGCCGCTAGGCGGAATCATTACCGCTGTTTTCACATCGAAGTGCGTGTTTGACCAGTGATCCAATATCTCTACTTCAAAGTGTACATCAACGCCCAATTTAGCCGCCGCACGGTTTGCCATCTCGAAGAGTTCGCTTAAACCATATACGGAGGCTTGCGAGCTATCTGGGTAATTAACGAGTGCTATTTTCATTTTCAATTATCTTCAAGTGTCGCTTTTTGACTCTTTTGTGTCATTTTAGACTCTAAAGAAGGTAGCTAAAAGTCTTTATATTATTCTTACCGCAATGATCCTCAATAAAAGGAAAAGAAAATGACTCAAAAAGCCCTACTTGTAATTGATTTGCAAAACGACTATTTCCCAGAAGGAAAGTTTCCTTTATGGAATACAGAATCGACTTTAGACAATGTTAAGAGAGCAATAACTAAAGCCAATGAGCAAAACATTCCTGTGATTCATATTCAGCATATTGCCGACCCTGCCATGGGTATTGCCCCATTCTTCAATGAAGGCAGCGACGGTGCCAATATTCACCCAGAAGTTCTTGCTTTAGCGCCGAATTCCGAAATCGTGGTAAAGCACTTCGCAGATAGCTTTGAAGGAACACGTTTAGAAGAAGTATTGGCAAGCAAAAATGTAACGGAGTTACTTGTATGCGGAATGATGACACAAAACTGCGTGACACATACTGCTATCTCAAAATCTGCGGACAAGTATGATGTTTCGATCTTAATGGATAGCTGTACCACGGTCGATGAAATGATTCACAACATTGCACTTCACGCTGTCTCAACGAGAGTTCCCCTCGTAACTATTGAAGATAAGCTGTAATACACGTAAAACCTTTCGCTCACACAATGCGGGCGAAAGGTCACACATATATGCACTTTCATTGATATTTGCTTACTTTGTGTTAAACATTGGTTTCCAAATAGTTACAAGGAAACGTTTATGAAATGGATAGTCGTATTGTTTATTAGCTTATTTTCAGTTTTCAGCCATGCGAAAGAGTGGAAACAAATTCGCTTCACTGTTGAAGGGGCTTACCCCCCATTTAGCTGGACGACAAAAGAGGGAAAGCTAGAAGGGTTTGAAGTCGACCTCGCTAACGCGTTATGCAAAGAGTTAGAAGTAAAGTGCGTTATCTCAAAAATGGATTGGGATGGCATCATCCCTTCTCTCCTTAGTCGCAAGAACGATGCGATTATTGCTGCAATGACAATCACAGAAGAACGAGAAAAGAAAGTCGATTTCACCGTCCCTTATGCAAAAGTACCGACTCGTTTTGTAATGAAAAATGATAGAGAAATCAACATGGATGACGGCAGCCTAAATCGTTTATCTATTGGAGTTCAAAGAGCCACAATTGGTGATAAGTACCTTTCTGCCTTGTATCCAGATATTGATATTCGTCGTTATGGTACGTTCGATGAGGCATTTACCGATCTACTCAATGGACGGTTAGATGCTGTATTTGGCGGCTCAATCGGTTTAAGTGCTGGTTTTCTTGAAACTGCACAAGGTGAAGGCTATCACTTTACTGGACCAGCGTTTACAGAGGAAAAGTGGTTCGGCCGTGGCATTGGCGTAGCAGTGAGAAAACAAGACAAAGAATTAAAAGCATTACTCGATAGCGGAATACAAAAATTGATCCAGAGCGGTAAGCATAAAACCATCGCCAGCAAATATTTCTCCTATAGTATTTACGAGTAACCTCGCTATTTTTTATAGCCTGCGCGGTATAGGAAACTTCCCTTTCCCTATATGGCGACAAAAACAGAGCCCTCGAGCAGTCGCCCGAGGGTTATTTTTATAAAAAAACCCACGTATATAAGTAACCCGCTCCCATGGCCATCGTTAAGATAACGATTAGGAAGGCAGCGATCATTTGGTTCTTAAAAATTGATTTCAACAAAATCACTTCTGTAAGACTTGCGCCAGCACTACCAATAATAAGCGCCATAACAGATCCAAGAGCCATACCTTTTTGTACTAGTGCCGCGCTAAGTGGAATGACCGCCTCTGCACGGATGTACAATGGAATACCAATGATTGCTGCGACCGGAATCGCGTACCACTTCGCTTCACCAGCGAACTCCGCAATGAACTCCGTCGGGATGAAGCCATAGATAAATGAACCAATCGCAATGCCCATCATGAGATAAGGGAACACTTGCTTAAAGTCTTTCCAAGTTGATTGCCAAATACGTACCCAGCGGCTAGGCTCTTTCTCTTCCACGACTGTCGCTGTTGCACTACCGTCTGATGAACAGCAGGACACTTCCACTTTAGGTTCAGGTTTTGGTGCATCACCACAGCAAGATGTTTTCGCCGCAACTGGCGTAGGTTCATTGCAGGCGCTGGTACCACAGATTGGTGCTGGTCTCACTTCTTCTTTTTTCTTGCTTGAATCGCCACAAGAAGTACCGCACGAAGAAGAACCTACCGCTTGATATGCTTCTGGTTTGACGTAACGTTCAAACCCTAGTTTTTCAAGTACATAGCCTGCTACCACTGATACTGACATCGCGATAGCAAAGTAAAATACCGCAACTTTCCAACCAAAAGTCACCACAAACAAGCCAATAATCACTGGGTTAAGCAACGGGCTTGCAAATAGGAACACCATCATAGGTCCAAAACCTGCTCTTGCACGCAACAAGCCTTTTAAGAAAGGAATGGTCGAACACGAACAGAAAGGCGTAATCGAACCTAGCAACGCAGCAATGAAGTAACCTTTACCCTTTTTCGAGCTGAGAATAGATTGAATTTTTTCTGGCGTTAGAAAATCTTGCAACACACCGACAATGTAGCTAATTGCCAGAAATAAGATGATAAGTTCGGTTGCTAGAAACGCAAACATATCCAGCGCTTCTTTAGCCATAATTATAATTTCTGTATTCACATTTACTCTCCTCGTCATTTTTCGCTAACAAGCTTACCTGATAGATAAGCCTTTATTTCGATATTTCTGGAATTATAGAATCACAAAACAAAAGATCAACAAAATATTTCCATAAAAATGGAATAATAAAACTAGTCATTACTTATCATAAAGTTACATGTCATTAGCTATGCAGACTGGTTGTCGATGATAATTTCAGAGCATCTCGAATCCTTTTTATCAAACATAACCTAAAATTATCAAAATAAGAAAAAACGATAATTATTACAGTACTACCCTCTGAGTTAGTATGACTTTCGACCATTCTTAATAATGAGGAAAACCTATGAGAGCGATAACTTACCAACGAGATAACGATACTTTCTCTTTATCCGAATTACCTACACCAAAACTAGAAACCCAATTTGATGTATTGGTTAAAGTTAACGCTGTTGGTTTGAACCCTGTCGATGCAAAAATTCATTATTGGTCAGACATGGTCACTAACATGGGTAACAATTTTGTTGGCGGGTTAGACGTATCAGGAGAAATAGTCTCTGTAGGCGATGCGGTCGTTGATTGGAAGGTTGGCGATAAAGTGTTGTATCACGGAAACATGAGACGCCATCACGGTGGATTCGCTGAATTTGCTATCCATGATTCAAGAACGCTCATAAAGCACCCTCAGGTTCCGGTTGAAGTGGCAGCATCTACACCTTGCGCAGCCTGGACCGCATATCGCGCTTTGGTAGACAAGCTCGATATTTCAAATCGAAGCAGCATTTTTATCGCCGGAGGTGCTGGCGGCGTTGGAAGCTTTGCTATTCAGTTAGCAAAGACATTTGGTGTTGAACAGATCATTGCTACTAGTTCAGAAGCTAATCACGCATATTTGTCCTCGTTAGGAGCAACCCATATGATTGATTATCATCATGAAGATGTAGTTCAGCGAGTAATGGACATTACCGGAAATCATGGCGTTGAGGTTGCACTCGATTGTGTAGGCGGTGATAACGACCGAATTGCAGCCTCGGTGTTAACCTTTGAGGGAGAAATGGTGGAGCTCGTCAAGACTGTCGACCCTTCTCAATATCCAGATGCCTTCTTAAAAGGCTTGGGCTTCCACCAAATAAGTTTGGGCTCTGGTCATGTCTTTGGCGAGAGAGGGTTTGCAAGTATCGTTAATGCCGGAAAGGAAGTGTCTGAGCTATTAGAAAATGGAGAATTGGAAGTACCGAAACTGAAGATCATCGGCTTAGAAGATGTAGGTAACGCACTCTTGGACATGCGAAATCAGAGAACAGTTGGAAAGATTGTCGTTAATCTGAACCAAAAATAATTAATAAAAATCTCGAGGCAAACTGGCAAGGTAATGAATGAGCAAGTTAAAGCATCTTGTTACTTTGCCAGATATGAAAGGCCTTTATTTTATCTATAACGATGAATAAAAAACAAAATCTCTTGTCATGCTTCCCTGCGCTTCACCAAAATTAGGCGTTTTCGAGAGTGTCTCTCCAAGTCGCTAGCAATTTAATATGACGTGGTTCAATCCCACAGCAACCACCAATAATGCTTGCTCCCTGCACATGCCACTTTTTAGCATACTCAAGATATTCAGTCGGAGAGAAATGACGAACTTCCTGAATGGTCTCGTTGGCTTGGTGCGCTTGCTTTATCGGAGCAAAGCTATTTGCGAAAACACCTATCGTCAATTCTCTACCTGACTCACTCAACACTGCTTGTGTATCAATGATCGCTTGCTCGACAACTTCAGGAATAGAGCAATTGAAAAAGATACCTGAAACATTTGTTTTCAACAGCGTATTGACCGCGGCTTTGAGAGATTCCCCTGAGCGAAGGCGAGGCAAAGAGTTAGGCTCATCCATTAAGGTGAAAGCAAGATAATTGGGCTTATCTGTTTTGGCTAAAATTATTGATAGAACTTCAACTTCAGCGAGGCTAGACACGGTCTCAGCTAACCAAATATCAACATATTGATCTTGAGCTTCAAATAACTCAGAAGCCACTTCCAGTGCCCTTTTCGGCTCGAATAATTCAGGCCTGTAAGACCCCATGACAGGAGGAAGAGACCCCGCAACGAGCACTCTATCGTTAGAGCTGGTGACTACATCTCTGGCAATTTTGGCTGCAGATTTTGCTAACTCAATCCCTCGCTTCGCATAGAGTTCCTCTCCTAAGTGAAATGGAACACATGCATAACTGTTAACAGTGATAATCTCAGCGCCAGCGTCTATGAAATTCTCATGGGCCATTTTTACATATTGTGGTGATTCAATTAGCGCTTGTGCACTCCAAAGCGGCTGAGAAAAAGGGGCGCCAATACGTTTTAACTCTCGCCCCATGCCACCATCTAAAATTGTTACTTTCTTCATTTAGACATCCATACCGCCAAACATCCATAAGCTCTATTCAAACACAATTTTTATCAATTCAAAATGAAATTGTTATGTTTAAAGTGAACAAAACTTAATGGCTGATTAAACACTCTAGTATTTACCAGACCTTTCATTCGGACCAAGATAATGTTATCGCCATTAACTTCGAGTAAAAAGCCCATTATCTATGTCTCTCGGCGAGGCGAGCGTTACGAGCCACAATAGTGCATGAAGTGATTGAGGGACTCGCCCTCAATCAAATTTTCTTTTTATTATAAGACTTTAGATAAAAACTTCTGCAATCTAGGGTTGGTGGGGTTATCAAAAAATCGCTCAGGAGAGTCAGAAACCAAAAGCTCACCATCTTCCATAAACAACACCCTATCAGCGACCTCTTTTGCGAAACCCATTTCATGAGTAACCACGACCATCGTCATTCCGTCCTTGGCCAAATCTTTCATCACATCAAGAACTTCTCCAACCATTTCAGGATCTAGTGCTGATGTGGGTTCATCAAACAACATAATGTTGGGCTTCATTGCTAACGCACGAGCGATTGCGACGCGCTGCTGCTGCCCACCTGATAAATGATTAGGATAATTATCCATTCTCTCCGACAGACCGACTTTATAAAGCAAATCTTTTGCTTCTTTCTTCACCGATTCAGGGTCACGTTTAGAAACCTTTAAAGGTGCCAACATGACATTCTCTATCGCCGTTTTATGTGGAAAAAGGTTGAAGCCTTGAAATACCATGCCCACATCAGCGCGTAGTTTATTGATATCCGTAGATTTGTGGTACATATCGATACCATCTACGATTATAGACCCACTATTTATTGTCTCTAATTGATTAATCGTCCGTAAGAATGTTGACTTACCAGAACCTGACGGTCCTACGATGACAATCACTTCCCCTTTTTCTACATTTACCGATACGTCCCTGAGCGCATGGCAGCCATTAGGGTAAATTTTATTAATTGTTTTTGCTGAAATAATGTATTCCATTAATGACTCCACCATTAATCACTTGCTGCCAATTTCTTTTCTAACGTTTGTATTGCCCAAGATAAGGTACTAGTTAGAAGCAAATAAAGGGCCGCAACGGTAAACCAAACTTCAAATGGGGCAAAACTACCACTTACGACTTCCCTGCCCGCTTTTGTCAGATCAGTAATCGAGATCACGGAGACGAGTGAGGAATCTTTTATCAGGTTGATAAACTGCCCGGCTAAGGGAGGTAATGTCTGCTTAAACGCTTGAGGTAAAATGACATAAATCATCGCTTTGGGATAATTCATTCCTAGTGAACGCGCCGCTTCCATTTGTCCTCTTGGGATTGACTGGATTCCTGACCGCACAATTTCTGCGACATAAGCAGCGGTAAACACGGAGAGCGCTATCACTCCCGCAGTAAAACGCTCAAGGTCAAGCACAGTACCAATAAAGAAGTAAACGATAAAAATCTGTACTAAAAGAGGCGTTCCACGAATAACCTCGACATACACAAGCGCCAGCTTTTTTAATGCCGGATTGCTGGATATACGCATTAGTCCGACAACTAAGCCCAACGCTAGAGCAATGATAAGTGACCAGAGTGAGATTTTAATGGTCGTCACAACACCATCTAAAATTGGGCCAGAGCGCCACTCTTTTATAGTTGCTAAGGTATCTCCTTCAAAAATAAGATCACCTTCATAGACGTCCACAGACTTATATTGGCTTAGTTCAAGAACAATATCACCATGAATACTCTCCAGAGCCAGTTGGTTATTCTCGTCGAGAATGATGTTCCCATCGACAGGCGCGGTAATGGATGAAGCAGCGTTAGTGGCAATATAAGGAAGGACACGCTCCCAATTCCAGCTGTAATCGATTCGCTTACCTGACAGATAGACAAGACCGCAAATTGATAGCAAAACAAGAACAAAAACAGCGTTCCACAATAGGGATTTAAAGTTATTTTGCATGTGATTCCGAGAATGACTTTGATTAAAGTTGGTTGGGTATTTGAATAAAGAAAAGCGTTAGCTTCACAGCGCGAACCGTTTGGTTGGCGATGAACCGAGCCAGAAGCTAGCCGCTCCTCTACAATAACAAAATGATTACTTAACTTGCTTTAACCATTTATCGTCGTTAAACCACTTATCGTAAATGCGATCGTAAGTTCCATCGCCCTTAATTTGACGTAAATAGTTGTTTAAGAAGTTAAGCGTATCTGGATTTCCTTGCGGCACAGCCCAACCCAAAGGCTCGTAAGTAAACGGTTTAGCCAAGTGCATTAACTGCCCTTTGTTTTCCGCCACATAAATAGAGTTGTAAGGAAAGTCATAAACAAACGCATCTACCTTTCCGTTGGCAACCTCAAGTACCGCTTCAGACTGAGTTTCGTATAGATTTATCTTAGCTTTCGGAAGGTATCGTTTTACCGCTTGCTCACCCGTTGTCCCAAGCTTAGTTGCAACAACATATTCTGGACTATTGAGATCTCGGTAACTAGACACTTTACCTTCATGTTTGAGATCTACGAGAATGGATTGGCCAATAACCACATAGGGATCAGCGAAATTCACCTGAGTATTTCGCATAGGTGTGATCGTCATCCCGCCCATAATCATGTGACACTTACCAGTCAACAGTGTTGGGATAATGCCATCCCATGAAGTGTTTACCGGCACAAACTTAACATCCATGGCACGCGCCATTTGTTTACCCAAATCGATATCAAACCCGATGTACTGCCCATTTTTTGCTGTCATTTCAAAAGGCATATACCCAGAATCAAAGCAGACTTTTAGCTCCCCTGTACTTTTGATGTCGTCTAAAATTGGGTCTGCATTAACCGTCGTCGAAACAGCTAACCCCAGTGCAGCAAAACACAATAACTTTTTCATGGATATTCCTTTATCATTTGTTGTAAAGTTTTTTTATACACGACAATAGAATAAAAAACCACAAATAATGACTTTTTAATCACTGGAATTTGTAGAATCGTCACTAAGACGGAAGATCTGAATGAAAATCTATACCAAGGCATTGCAATTGAATTGCATGCATTAAGTGATTAAGTTGTAGGCAGGTCACTATAACGACAACAAACATACGCTTTGACTGAATAGTCAGCGTTTCCGAAAGTGGTTTAATTATTAACGAAACCATACAGATATTCGCTTTTTCACATTGACCGTAATGTCAAAAGTGCTTGAGTTTTATTGTTGACAATTCTTCCATAGTCAATGGTCACAAATGTGATGTACAGCACATTTCTATAATGGCACTATCACCTTTGTCGAGAGATATTAACAAGGATTCGTTGGACATCTTGACTTTGTAATACAAATAAAAAGGTGACTATATGAAAAAACTAATGACGCTCTCATCACTATTATTATTCAGTTTATCTGCTACTGCTGGTATTCATGTCGAACACTCTACAAACAAAGTTGTTCTCAATGACTTTACGACAAAAGATGCCGCTTATAGCTCTGCGTTTGATCTTGTCGATGAATACCAAACGCTATCAAAACATGAACTTAGAAATCGTCTAAACATCATTGGAAGCGGTTTCCCTCGTGATATTGCAATCGATGATAGTAAGGTGAGAGTTGAAGAATACGCACTTAACCGTGATGAAGTTAAATATCGTGCAATCATAAACTTCGATTATCACTTCAGAACAAGTGACGGCGGTAAAAACTAAAAAATCATCTGCACCTTTACTTTCTTAGAGCCCTTCCTATTTTAAGAAAGTAAAGGTGTCTAATCACATTGAAACGACGGCTTTTCATAAATCGCTCTCTCCTTACATAAACAGTATCAATCCCTACCTCTATCGTTTACATAAAAATAATTTTTCCAATCTTCATTGAGATACATTTCGTCGTTTGGCGCTTTATCATTCACTTGGTTCGCCATATGGATTCCACATCACTTAAATGAAAAAGACCCTTGAAATTGAGTTCACTTTTTTATGAAGATTAACTCAACCTAAGATTGACAATTGTCGTTATATTTTTCTCGTTTATAGCAATATATAAAAAACTCTTTTTGTTTTAATTAACCATAAGACGTAAAAATAAAAAAAGGCAACAAGATACTTCTTGTTGCCAAAGAAAAAATCATCATTCAAAAAATATGAAAATGAAAACTAGCAGTGGACTAGCTAACAAAACCATTATATTCAAAACACTTAAACAAGTAACGATCAATATAATCCATTATATATGGATGAAAATCAGCACTTATGAAATTACACCGATAAATAAAAAAGCCTGAAAATAGTTTCAGGCTTTTTATATTTATTAATTTTTTAGAATGAATATCTCGCAGCTATTGCAAGAATATCGTCTTCATTGTCTACATCTGTAATTCTGTATTCTGCTAGTGCTTTAAAATTAGAAGTCAAATCGTACTCTGCACCTAGTGAGTAGTAATCGACGACGTCTTCATCATCACGCTCTAGATTGTTATAGCCAACAAGTGCCCAAAGCTTATCTGTTATTTCATAAGTGGCAACTGCTTCAATACCGGTGTAATCAATATTACTTTCAGAACCATCTTTAGCCCAGTTTTCACCATCACTGTATAAAACAGAGGCATAAAACTTGTCGTATTCAAATGCAATAGCACCCGTTAGCAGCTCTGCATCTTCTGCACCCGATTGCCCTTCACCTTCGTTGTAACCAAGCGCAACTTTGAAGCCATATGGCAACTTGTAGTCCGCCGCCGCACCATAAGAGGCTGCATCTGTTGACACTTCATCGTTTTCAGCCTGATAGCTAACATGAATATTCAAACCTTCGTAGCTTGTCGTTAGCTTAAATACTGAATCGGAGCGACCGGTACCATATAGATCCGCACTTACGCCAGCAGCTTCATTACCAAACTCCGGGAAAATATCCGTGTAGTCAGATACTAAAGTGACCGCACCGTATTGACGTCCATAACTTACTGTTCCGTAATCTGCACCAACTCCTACATAGCCTTTTCGGATATCAAATTCATCATCTTCAATCCCATCAGCATCTCTGCGATTAGACTTAAATTCCAACTCATATAAGCCGAATGCATAAAGATCTTCATTTATTTTAGACTCACCTGCAAGTCCTACACGAATGTAGCTATTATCTCCGTCTGCATTTTTATCATCAGAGAAATAATACATCCCTTGCGCTCGGCCATGAATATTTAATACTGATTCTTGATCTTCATAAACTACGGCTGAATTTGCAGCACTTGCAGAAAAAAGTGCAGCGATTGCGATCGACGTTCTTGTCATTTTCATTTAATTACCACTACTTGTGTTGTTTGAATCGAGTGAAATTATGAACAGTGGCAATTATTTTTAAAGTGCAAATTCAACCATATTCTATGGATAAATATAAACAAGCCCTCAATCTAAAACATTATGTCCTAGTACTCATATTAGTTGAGATAATCCATCCAAACAGGAGGCGTCCCTATTATTTTTTGAACAGTATCAATGAACAGTTTGGCTAATGGTTGTTGATTTCGGTGAGTATACATTGCATATATTTCCCCTATCGCGGGAAGATTATAATCAGGAAGCAACTGTACAAGATCTTGTTTACTCAAACTCTCCTGAAGAAAGAACTGCCCTATTAAAGCATACCCTAGATCAGATTTTACGGCATCGAGCATTAACTCAGTTTCATTCACGAAGTACTGCCCATTGATATTATACGTTCTAACGTCGCTTGATGACTGGCTTGGCGCTATACGTAGCTTATCTGCCTTAAAGTTAGCATTAGAGTATATTACTGCTGGCATTTTTATAAGCTCTTCTGGAGAGCTCGGGGTTCCATACTTGTCAATAAAACTCTTCGATGCAACCAGTGCCATATTATTGCTTGCCAACTTACGTACTATCATGTTGGACTCTCGGATTGGTCCGATACGAAACACAACATCAAAACCTTCGTGGATAACATCGACTCGATTATCATCGAGCAGCAGCTCTACAGTAATGTTTGGGTACTGTTTTATAAACTCTTTAACTGCCTGATTTAAGTATGCTCTGCCAAAGAAAGTGGAGCTTGATATTTTCAGATTACCTTTCGGTTCATCCTGAAATGTAGCAGCAATACTACGAGTTTCAGTTAGAACCTCTCTTACTTTCTTAGCTTGCGCCACCATCTCAACACCAGCATTGGTCAGGGATAGCGAACGCGTGGAACGGTTTAACAGCCGTAAGCCCAATTCATCCTCTAGCTTTTTGATCTGTTTTGACAAAGCTGAACGATCTATATGATTTCTGTCAGCAGCCTTAGCAAAAGTTCCGTATTCAGAGACATCCAGTAGTAATTCAAGTTGGCTTGCGAGATCCACTGCACAATTCCTTATTTAGTTTTTATTCTTTATGTGATGGGAAATGGATTTTACAAAATTAATTTCAATTTTTTATGGTTCAAATTGCATCAGTGAATTGCAAATAATGCACGAATTAAAAAAGCTTTAATTTTCGTCGCTATCTTTAGCTTCTGTTTAGTTATTCCTATCTATTATGGCTTATTACATTGAACAATACTCCACGTCTTTAAAACCCTAAACTGACCTTTTTCAAACCAAAAAGTGAGCATTTTGACCAATATTTAATCGTGCATTTTTATCACTACTCTATGTTCGCTGAGGGCCTATTTACCCATAGGTACAATGAATACAATGCCGTTCCTTTTAGTATGAACAGAATCATTTAGGGCGCGACAAATGTTAAAGAAAGTTTTCGGCATTGGCCTTTTATCCGTTTTAGCTGCTTGTGCAGACGAAGAGATAACCAAACAACCTAATACTCCCTTACCTACGATAGACGTCTCCAAAGTCATCTATGAGCCCGTTCAATCGTGGTTCACCTTTACAACAAGGCTTCAAGCACCAGAGAAAGTTTCTTTAATGCCACGCGTTTCCGGAGTTATTGAAACGGTAGAGTTCAAAGACGGACAGAGTGTCAACAAAGGCGACTTACTCGTCACTCTTGATGATCGAACCTTCAAAGCTCAGGTCTCACGACTTGAAGCGCAAGTTAAGAGTGCTCGAGCTGCGCTAGAGCAAGCAGCAAACGAACAAAAGAGAGCCGCTCAACTGGTTAAGCGAAAAGCCATCTCAGCGGAACAAGCAGAGGCCCGAGATACCGCAGTAAAGCAACGCTCTGCAGAACTAATGGCCTTGCGTGCTCAGTTAGAATCCGCAAAGTTAGATCTTGAGTTTACGAAGATATATGCCCCTATTAGCGGCACTATTTCAAGAGCATTCATTACTAAAGGAAACAATGTAAACGCAAATCAAAGCGTTATATCAAACATTGTCTCTAACGATCAGGTATATGCATACTTTGATGTCGATGAGCGAACTTGGAACCGTTACTTCTCGACAATCAATGCCGACTCTAACTTACCTACTCGTCTTGAACTATCTGGACAAAATGGGCAGGTGTTTTTTGGACGCGTTGACTTTGTCGACAACTCCATCAACGAAAACACCGGTACTTTGCAGGTTCGAGCGGTATTCGATGCAACAAAATCAAACTTAAAAGTGGGATCGTTTGGCCGAGTTCAGATATCAACAACCAAACCAGTTGAACGAGTTCTCGTTCCAGAGCGTTCTATTGGCACAGATCTAGAAAACCGCTTTGTATTAACACTCAATGAAGAGAATACGTTGCAATACAGCATCGTAACCTTAGGCGAACGTTACGGAACATTTCGTGCTATCGAGAATGGCTTGAACGCCGACTCAATTATTGCGGTAAATGGCCCAGCAAAAGTTGGCCCAAATAGCAAAGTCAAACCAAAAAATGTCACGCTAGATATTAGCAATACTTCATTGATTATGGCTTCAAACTCAACATCGTTGCCAAACAAACGTTTAGCTCAAGACTAAGAAGACAACCGAATGAAATTTGCACACTTTTTTATTCAAAGACCCATATTTGCCTCTATGTTATCGCTATTGATATTAATAGTAGGCGCAATTTCACTTTTGCAGTTGCCTGTGAGTGAATATCCAGAGGTTGTCCCTCCTACAGTCGTAGTTACAGCAAACTATCCTGGTGCGAACCCAAAAGTAATCGCAGAAACAGTTGCTACGCCTCTGGAGCAAGAAATTAATGGTACAGAAAACATGTTATATATGTTTTCACAGGCAACCAGTGACGGCAGAATGACATTGACCGTAACCTTTGCTTTAGGTACGGACTTGGACAAAGCTCAGGTTCAAATTCAAAATCGCGTCACTACAGCTTTGCCCCGGTTACCAGAAGCCGTCCAACGGTTAGGAGTTGTTGCCGAAAAAGCCTCTCCTGATCTCACCATGGTTGTGCATATATATTCTCCAGATTCTAGCCGTGAAGTCAGTTATTTAGCTAACTACGCTAATTTAAACTTGAAAGATGAGATAGCTCGGCTCGGAGGCGTTGGTGATGTGCGCCTTTTCGGTGGTGACGAGTACTCAATGCGCTTGTGGTTAAATCCAGATGAGCTCGCTTCTAGAAATCTAACCGTAATGGACGTTGTCTCCGCCGTCCGATCTCAAAACCAACAGGTGGCAGCAGGCTCATTAGGTGCGCAACCAGCCGCTAATGAAAACCAATTCCAAGTTTTGTTGAACGTAAAAGGCCGCTTGGAGAATATTGATGAATTCAACGACATTGTAGTAAAAGTTGACGAAACAGGGGCTTTGACACGTCTTAAAGACGTTGCACGCGTAGAGCTAGGTCAAAACTCTTATGCACTGCGCGCCTTGTTAAATGGTAAACCAGCGGTGGCGATGCCCGTATTCCAGCGCCCTGGTGCTAATGCTATTGAGCTATCTAATCAGGTTCGTTCAACCATGGACCGTTTACAAACAGCCTTTCCAGCTGGAGTTTCATATGAAATAGCCTACGACCCGACCGTCTTTGTTCGTGGTTCGATAGACGCGGTGGTTCATACTCTGCTAGAGGCAATTGTACTTGTTGTTGTCGTAGTCATTTTGTTTTTGCAAACATGGCGCGCGTCTATCATCCCTATCATTGCGGTGCCTGTTTCATTAATCGGTACGTTCGCTGTAATGCAAATGCTCGGAGTATCGATTAACACACTTTCGTTGTTTGGACTTGTTCTCGCCATAGGTATCGTCGTCGATGACGCCATTGTCGTCGTCGAAAACGTGGAACGGAACATCCATAATGGTCTTGCACCACTAGAAGCAACGAAACAAGCAATGACCGAAGTTACCGGGCCAATTATTGCAATTGCATTAGTGTTATGTGCGGTGTTTATCCCGACAACCTTTATTACAGGGTTATCCGGTCAGTTTTATAAGCAGTTCGCACTAACAATTACGATCTCGACGATTATTTCAGCAATTAACTCGTTGACGTTATCGCCTGCTTTATCAGCACTGCTATTACAAGATAAGAACGCAAAACCCGATCGGCTAACCAAACTCTTGGATGCGGTTTTTGGTAAGTATGTTTTTGCGCCATTCAATAGAATTTTTGAGTATAGCTCGAACCAATATCAAGCTCTGGTCAAGAAGCTGATTCGTTTTAGCCTTGTTGTTGTGGTGGTATACATTGCGTTACTCGGGGGAACGGTTTCTCTATTCAAAGCGGTTCCTGGAGGATTCATTCCTCAACAAGATAAGCAGTATTTAGTTGCGATCGCCCAACTTCCAGATGCAGCAAGTTTAGATAGAACAGAGTCCGTTATTAAAGAAATGGAAAACCTCGCGCTGGCAACACCTGGCGTAGCACAAACCATTTCTTTCCCAGGCTTATCGGTCAATGGTTTTACTAACAGTCCGAATAGTGGCATCGTTTTTGTTACGCTTGAGGACTTCGATAAACGAAATGATCCAACTCTCGGAGCAAATGCGATTGTTGCATCTTTGAATAAGAGCTTTTCAATCATTGATGAAGCCTTCGTTGCGATTTTTCCACCACCACCAATCCAAGGACTTGGCTCAACTGGCGGCTTTAAGCTTCAAATCGAAGACCGTGCGAACAAGGGGTTTGATGAGCTATTCAAGCAATTGAACTTGGTAATAAGTGAGGCATCAACAAGACCCGAGCTGATGGGATTATATTCTACATTTCGCATACAAGTGCCGCAGATGGACATCCAAATAGATCGTGAACAAGCGATGCTGCAAGGTGTTCCTCTAGAGCAGGTTTTTGATGCGCTTCAAGTTTATTTAGGATCATTATACGTCAATGACTTCAATATGTTTGGTAGAACATACAAAGTGAATGCCCAGGCAGACATGAACTATCGTCTCGAACCTGACCAAATACTTAATTACAAAGTAAGAAATGCTGCCGGAAAAATGGTTCCTCTCGGCGCTGTACTGGAGATCATACCCACGATTGGGCCTGACCGCGTGATGCACTATAACGGCTACCCTAGTGCAGAACTAAACGGCAGTCCTGCTTTTGGTTACAGCTCTGACCAAGCCCAAACGGCTATTGAGGAAGTACTGGATCAAAACCTAGCAGAGGGAATGGTTTATGAATGGACTGATGTAACCTACCAGCAGATTTTGGCTGGTAACACGATGGTGTATATATTCCCACTTGTTGTTTTGTTAGTTTTCATGGTGCTAGCTTCGCAGTACGAGAGTTTAAAACTGCCATTCGCTATCATTTTGATCGTTCCTATGACCATTTTTTCTGCACTAGCAGGTGTTTGGTTCATTGGTGGTGACAACAATATATTCACGCAAATTGCTTTGATTGTCCTTGTGGCTCTAGCGTGTAAAAATGCCATCTTGATGGTGGAGTTCGCTAAAGAACTTAAAGACAATGGCCAAGATACCTTATCAGCGATTTTGGAAGCATGTCGTTTACGTCTTCGACCGATTCTAATGACATCAATTGCATTTACCGCTGGTGTTATTCCATTAATGATTGGTACAGGGGCCGGAGCGGAAATGCGACAAGCAATGGGTATTGCCGTATTCTCGGGTATGGTAGGCGTAACGGTATTTGGATTACTACTCACACCTGTTTTTTACATGTTAGTGAGTCGAAACAAAAAACGTCAAACACTATAACCATAATATAAATACTCATTTATATTCATACTAAAGGGAGCTATTGCTCCCTTTTCTTTTGGTTATTAAGTATATTAATAATTTCTAGACAGAGCAGCAGTTATACATGAAACTAATACGCTAATATCTAACCTGGATAAACATTGTGGATTTAGCAAATAAACTACACCTGCTTTTAGAAGTCTCTAAAGCTGGATCTTTTGCAAAAGCAGCAGATGGGATGAATATCGACCGCTCTGTTTTATCTAAACACATCAAGCAGTTAGAAGAGCACTTAGGCGTTAGGCTATTAAACAGAACAACTCGCTCTCTTTCATTAACACAAGTCGGCAAGCAAATAGTTGAAAAAGCAGACCAAATATCTCAACTCCTTGATGATACTCAACAAATAGCGGAGAACTTTCAGACTGAGCCTTCAGGGAAAGTACGAATTTCAAGCTCAACATTATTTGGAAAACTCTATCTACAACCTTCGATAGAGAAGTTTTTACATAAGTACCCAAAAGCAAGTGTTGAACTAATGCTAGATGATCTTCATGTAGACGTGATTAGAAGTAATTTTGATATTGCTTTTCGAATCGGACCTATGAGGGATTCATCAATGGTAGCAAGAAAATTAGCAAAAAATACGACTGCAATCATTGCTTCTCGAAATTTAATTGAAAAACATGGTAACCCAGAAACGCCTGATGAGTTAGTTAAGCTACCTTTTATTATTTATTCAAATGGTAATTTTATTGTCGATAAGCTTAAATTCTACGACAAAGCAAACTCAGATGGTTTAGATACATACCCAATATCAGGGTCATACATGGTAAATGAAGCTGAGCTAATAATTGAAAGCGTAAAGTCAGGTCTGGGCGCAGCACTTATAGGTCAATTTATGCTCCCTAACAACCTAGAGTCTTCTAATTTAGTTCAACTTTTACCAGAATATGAAACTCAAGATTTTGGTGATATTTATGCCATGTACTCACACCGTCAGCAATCACCATTGGTTAGGGCATTCATTGATATCGTTCAAGAAGAAATTGGCATACCACCAATATGGGAAAAGCATTTCAATAAAAGCTAGGTGATTCTATTTAACCAAAATTAACAGATAATAAAACATCAAATAAAATCAATAATTTAAAACAGGAAAATTTAAGATTCATAGAAGTTTAATGTTAGGTGAATTAAGTTCCATTCTAAATGGCGCTTAATTCACTAAATATAAAACATTCTTGATTTATAATACTAACAAATCCATCACCTATACAAGTTACGATGTATATTAAAGAAAAACACACCTCGGTCACTAGTTTGTTAGTATATAAAATATCTTATCTTATTTTTTTGGTTATTTACACGTTAGCAACGATTTATTTTAGCGTACAAATGGACAAAAGCACATCGGAGAACTCTCTTATAGAAATGAATCAAATAGCATTTGTGCTTTTTTCATCGTTAATGTGTTTGTATAAATCTAAGGAATATCTTGAACTCAAACACATATTAGTAATAATGTCTTCATTTTTTATGGTTATATTCGTTAGAGAAATGGACTACCACATAGAGCAGTATTTCCCTCACGGTTCATGGAAGTATCCTGCTTGGATTATAATAGTCTCGGTCTGTTATTTTTGTTTTAATAACATAGTTAACATAAAAAATGAGGTAAAACTTTTCATTTCTCATTCTAGCTTCACGACATTAACGATTGGCTTTTTTATTGTTTTCTTATTCTCACGCTTTGCAGGGTATGGTGATTTTTGGGTCGAGTTCATGGGGAACTCATACAATAGAGACGTGAAAAACTTGGTCGAAGAAAGCTTAGAGTTACTAGGTTACGCGATACTTTTAAACGGTGTTTTACTTATTAAAGTAGAAAACCACTAAGTATAAACAAAAGTTCAGAGCTTGTAGTTCAAGATTTGAACTTTTTTTTGGTTAAAAAAAAGCAGCAAATATAATTTGCTGCAAATGATGAAAAAAACAATATGCGTAAGTTAACTTCCTAGCAATGGATGCGTTAACGAGTTAATAATAACGAACCGTAACAATTAAGTCTCGTTGAAAATAATCCATAAAGAATGGCATTTATTACACTGTTAATTATGTAACCTTATCTAATCTAGTTATCACACGCCGTCGTTTTTATATCTTATCTCTTTCTGTCAATAAATAGCTCTTCACATCAGATCTTATCTATCATCCAAAATTAGTCGACTGTAAAATAAAACACCAAAAATCAATTAATTAGAATCAACCACTTAAAAAATAAAAAGGAGTAAAAACGAAACTATGTCAGATAGAACATATTAAAGATCACCGACTCTGAGTAGAAAACCGTTCATACTCCTTACGCATACAATCAATAAAGACTTCCATCGCCGGCGTCACACACTTCCCAGCATGATAAGCGCAGAGTGGCTTGATCATCTGTGAAAATTCGGTGAACTCAAGCTCTTGTAAACTGCCCTCTTGCAACTCTTTTTCAACCGTAAAACGAGGTAAATAAGAGATACCAATATTACTCTCAACGCAGTTTTTGATCGTATTAATACTGCTAAGTTCGATCATGTTGTCGATGCTAATATCACGCTCCTGAATAATGCTCTCAAACATCTGTCGAAAAAGGCACTTAGGGCCATTGCTTATAAACCCTAAATCAATATGTTGCTCTCTCTTCTTTAAATCTAGCCCTTTTAAAAGCGGTGAAGCAACCAATACCAGTGGCTCCTGCTCAAACTCGTGGACCTTGAGCGTATCGTCATTACCTACTCGATAAAACACACCTAAATCAGCTTTATCCGCTATCAACTCATCTCGAATCTGATAGCAATTTTGTGATTGCAGAGAGAGTCGGACATTAGGCGCTCTGATCCTGAACTCTTTTAAAACATTAGCCATCTTATAAGCAAGTTGAGTCTCAGCAACCAGCACTTTCAATTCACCGGTCGGCTCCGAGTTTTCTTGCTGTGCTGTTCCCTCAATATTTTCCATCACTCGCGACAGTTCATAGACGTAAGGCAGTATCTTTTCTCCTGCTTGAGTCAAAACCATCTTACGCCCTATTTTTTCGAAAAGCTGCAGAGACAGATCTTGTTCCAACTGCTTGATTTGAAAGGTGACGGTTGATTGCGTGCAATAAAGCTTCTGTGACGCTTTAAGAAACGATCCTTCTTCAACAATAGCTTTAAAAGTAAGAAAGCGTTTTAGATTCATGACTAGACTCCACAACCAACAGTTCAATAAATTAAAAGTCTAAGTTTTAATTTATTCAATTTTTTAATCAATTGTAGCGAAGTATAGTGCAGTAAAAACAGGAGAGATAGAGATGACCGCCATCTACACCGCATTTTTTACTTACGTAATCATTACTTCAATTACACCAGGGCCAAACAACATTTTATCGCTCAGCATCGCGACGCAATATGGACTAAAACGCTCAACAAAAGTGATTTCGGGGATGTTTTGTGGCTATGTTGTTTTGATGCTACTTTGTGGCGCTTTCACGTATAACATGATCAGCCTCTTGCCCGTGATTACACCTTGGCTAACATGGATTGGAGCAGCTTATATTGTTTGGTTGGCTTGGGGGCTTGCTACGAGTGAGATCAAAACTTCATCGGATAATTCTAAAGGTATCAGTTTCTTAACAGGTTTCGGTTTGCAGTTCGTTAATGTGAAAATCATTCTTTATGGAATTACCTCTATTTCTACGTTCGTACTGCCCCACACTCAGAATATCTACTGGATCTTAGCGACTAGCCTCATTCTTGCTTTGATCGCACTTCTTAGCAACGTAGTTTGGGCCGTTGCAGGAAAGCTACTTCAATCGCAATTCCAGAGATATGGCAAAGTCATCAATATGAGCTTAGCAGCAGCTCTGATCTATTGTGCGACACAGTTATTTACTTAAGTATATAGTTGATCATCAAGAACAATATTGCTCTTCAACTTAGACGACTACGTTTATGTGAAGAGCAAATTCTGCTCTACAAATCGCTGCGGTTTCTCGTGCCCTTACTCGCTCCTCCCGCTCCTTCATACGGCAGTTTTTGAAGAAGTAGATTCAACGTCACTTAATCAACCTAAAGATACGAAATTTTTTTAGTTATACAGACACGGCCTTGGCGACCTCGGTAATAACTAAGCATTACTTAGTATACACAAATCAGAAAAACTAAGATAATCTTAGTCATCCAAGTCCTTCGTATGAACTTTAAGTGTTGTTTAATAACCCACTCCCAGCCCGCCTTAAGCATGCGCGTAAACAAGCGAATCTGTCCCAAAAAGCACTGGGCATCCGTATCGGCATGGATGATAGTTCTGCAAGTGCAAGGATGAATCAATACGAAAGGGAGCGCCATACTCCAGACGTAAAAACGCTCAAACTTATCGCAGATGAGCTAAACGTGCCTCTAAACTATTTTTTTTGTGAAGATGAAATCACCGCTGAACTTGCGGTGAATCTCCACAAGCTGTCAAATGATGACAAGCAAAGAGTGCTTGAGAGCACAGCCCAGCTGATTGCAGACGCAATCGCCACGAAGTCGAGTACGTAATTGGGATTAAACGCCTAAGAATACGTATCAATACCAAAGAATCAAAGAGCATAACTAAGGGTTCAACATGGCTACAACAAAAGCACTTGTGGTTTTTTCCGGTGGGCAGGACTCTACGACCTGCTTAATCGATGCATTAAATACATATGATGAAGTTCATGCTATAACGTTTGATTATGGCCAGCGTCATTCAGATGAAATAGATATCGCTATCGAATTAGGTAAGCAACTTAACATCAAAAGCCACAAAGTCCTGGATGTAAAATCAATTAATGAGTTAGCGATTAGCTCGCTGACAAGAGACAACATTCCGGTATCTAATGACTTAAGCGACGCTAACGTACCCAATACATTCGTTCCAGGGAGAAACATTCTCTTTCTTACTTACGCATGTATCCATGCTTACCAGCTTGGCATTCAAGACATCATTACGGGAGTCTGCGAAACAGACTTTAGTGGTTACCCTGACTGCCGAGACAACTTTATTCGCTCTCTAAATCTCTCTTGCAATTTAGGTATGGATAAAGCCTTCAATATCAAGACTCCTTTAATGTGGCTTACTAAAGCCGAGACCTGGGCTTTAGCTGATAAGCACAATATGTTGGAGTTTGTCCAAAACAATACTTTAACATGTTACAACGGAATCGTTGGTACAGGCTGTGGTGAATGCCCAGCGTGCCTACTGCGACAAAGCGGCTTAGAAGAATACTTAGCGAGCAAATAGTCTTTGTTAGCGGTAATAGCGGTGGGTAAAACCTTTTGCGTTAGCTTCTAAACGTTTTATCTCATCGTGAAACTCCAGCCAACAGAGCTTCATTTTGATGCCGCCAGATTGGTGGCATCAATTAAATGCGAAACGATTGTCGAACCAAAGATAGCACCACACCACACCACACCACAGCAGCCAACACTTCTTAGCTTTTACAACGCTATAAATTGTTTAGATATATCGACAATGTTTCGATAGCAAAGCTACCAACGGCATTACTCGCGAAACCGGAATTAGATAGAAAAGCTACCTCGAATGATGACGAGTCTCTCGTCTAAGCAATACTCAAATATTTATGAGTTTGAACAGACAAACGCCAATTGCGGGCAATGCACGTATCAATACACAATTGCGTAGCACGAGGCTTCTGGCTAATTGGTTGTAGTGCAATGATAGTCTCAGCCGCTACGTTCGCATTTGCTAAAAGATCATCAAGGTGGTCGATGTCTTTCTGGGTGCCGACTGGATGCTTAATCTCATTTGCCCGCTCTAACGCGCTATTAAGCACTGGTAATTTACCTTTCATTGCCACTTTTGGTGACACTGTCACCCACGTATTTTCTGAAGTAATCACTTCTGATGTGCCACTGGTTTCAATTTGGCATTGGCACCCCATATCTTCAAACGCCTTTGTTAAAGGGCGCAGATCATAAATACAAGGCTCTCCACCAGTAATCACGATATGCTTAGCATTAAAGCCTTGCTGTTGATATTGCTCTACGACGTTCTCGGCAGATGCAACACACCACGTCGGAGAGTCTTCCGTTTTCACAAGAATATCGCCTATTTGACGTTGATCATTCTCATCTGCATACCACGTTTGTTTGGTATCGCACCATGAGCAACCAACCGGACACTCTTGAAGCCGAACAAAAACAGCAGGGACTCCAGTGAAAACCCCTTCCCCTTGGATGGTTTCAAACATCTCATTTAGCTTATACAACGCAGAACTCACTCAACTCATAACATTTCGAGGCGAAGACCATAATGGACACGCGTGTCTAGGTCAATTTAAACCAAAAATTAATTGTTAAAATAGACCATTTTGTAGTTTCATAGCGTAATGAATATAGGTTTCTGGTTAACGTTAAACCAAGCCTTATTCACTGACAGCTCCCAAAAAACTTTAAGGTAAGAAATGATGTATAAACTGATCGCACTAGATATGGATGGCACGCTACTCAATAGTGATAAAGCCATTTCTGAAGAAAACAAACAAGCGATCGCAAAAGCTCGAGAAGCAGGCGTTACTGTCGTTCTCGCTTCTGGTCGCCCATTAGAAGGAATCCAAGACAAGCTCGACGAACTGAATATCCATTCCGATCGAGATTTTGTTCTTTACTACAACGGTTCGATGGTCAAGAACGTAGGCACAAACGACATCATCCACCAGCAAATCATAGATGGTAAAGCTGCAAAATTGGTGGCGCGAAAAGCCGAAGAGCTAGGTGCGTACGTCCATGCTTTTAGTCAAGTTCATGGTTTAATCACCAACGAACACAACCATTACACCGATATTGAAGCAAAGATAAATGGCTTAAATGTCACCGAGATGAACTTCGAATCACTAGAAGACGATCATCCAATCATCAAAGCTATGATGGTTGCAGAGCCAAGCAAACTAACAGAAGTTATAGCAGCACTACCAGCTGAAATGCGCGAAGCGTTTACGGTAGTTCAAAGCGCTCCGTTTTTCCTTGAGTTTCTTAACCCTGCGAGCAACAAAGGTATTGGTGTTGCCGCAATTGCCGAGTATCTGGGAATTAAACCGGAAGAAGTTATCTGTATGGGTGACGCAGAAAATGACCACCACATGCTGAAATACGCTGGCCTTGGTATCGCGATGGCAAATGCAATGGAAGAAACCAAGCAAATCGCTGACTACATTACGGAAAGTAATGATGAGCACGGTGTCGCTAAAGCTATAGAAAAGTTCGTGCTCAATGCATAGCCCTTTCCGCCATCTCTGTTGCGTTAAGCTTCTTACGTTTAACACCCCTAGCCGTCCAAGATAGGCAAGCGGCGTTGTTCGTGGACTAAACGTGTAAAAGCCTTGCTGTAATGCAAGGCTTTGTTTTTACTCAAATACTAACAGATAACAAATACAGCCATCAATCTAGCAACGTTTTGCTCGGTTGGTTTTCACAAGTCAGCTTCCTTGCAAGCAGCATAAATAACAACATTAATAATGGATAATGTAACGTCGACAAGACTAATGACCACAGACCGCTAAACGATACGATATTAGCCGAGTACAAATAGAGTTGATCAACAAGCAACAATGCCAGCGTCACAAAGATCATCTGCCGAGTATCTAAATGTGCTTTCGACTCTTTAAATGTCATGACCAACGCTGATGCAGTGATTAAAATTGCTAGCCAGCGACCAAACACAGGTAATGGCCAGATGACGGAGATGACCGCTGTTGCCGCAGTCATAACGAACCAGACGCCTTTTGAGCTTAGAACTTGATCAACGTTCACATCTTGATTTGTCTCCAGTCGAAGAACATGCCAAGCCACCAAGCTGCCTAACAGCGCGCCAAATAACATATCTAAAATAAAGGCACTGCCGAGGAAAAACTTACCTAACACCACAGTAAGAGTGATGAACACGAAGACTGCCGTTGTTCCATTCAAACCAAAATACTGGGTTCTATGAAACAAGAACGTCAGCACACAAAACCACACAGCGATAGGCAAGCTAGGAAAACTAAAGCCAAAGCTGTGCGTTAACTCCATCATTGGTATATAGACATGTGGGCGCGGTAGCGAAAAGCCTTGTTGAGCGACAAGCACCATAAGCGACGTTGCACTAATTGCGAAAAAGAGTCGGTACACAAACCGGCTACCAAAGCGCATCATGGCAAAAGGAAATAGAAAGAGTAGTACCGTCGGTTCTGTCAGATCTATAACGAGTTTCGAGATCTGACTAGCTACCTCGTAACTCGTTTCTGACAACGCCCCTACCCAACTCTGTAAATCTATCAGCCACGCCAATTCAACCTGACGAAATGAAGGCGCGGATTCGATCAACTGAGTCACATAAGATACTGATTGCTTGGTAGCTTGATCAAAAAACTGAGTGGCTTGTGGCCATTGCTCAGGATAACGATATAAAGATGATGGTAATTCAGATGGGCTAAGCAACATCGCTGACGCAACTTCTACTCCATAATGAGGGGCAAACCAAATAGGCAGTTCATTTCCACCTAAAGAATTATTCATAGAAAAAGCGATAATGTCAGAGTCTGATATACAGTCGTAAAAAACCGCAGTGTCCGTTCTGCCAAGCTCCTCTCCAACCGTAACCACTATACCGGTTTCTTCCCACGTTTCTCGTTGAGCAGCAACTTGTGGAGACTCACCATCAATAATGGTTCCGCCAGGTAGAGAAATCTTATCCGTTAAAACTTCATGAACTAACACTAACTTGTCATCAGCGCGAACAATACAGAGCGCTCCTTTAACTTCGCTCGCAGTGGCTTTAGCCGTAGAGATCGGTGAAACAGGTAACAAAATAAAACAAAGGATGAGTAATAACAGCTGTCTCAACACAAAATATGACCTTAAATAAACATAATGATAACCAATGAATCATGGCAGTTAATCTTATCTTTTTCGACAAAAATTAAGTAACGAGTTATGCCAAACTGAGTTGATCGCGTAAAACCTGATCTCAACGCTCACTGGAGAATAATTTAATGCAAACCTGACAAAAATCAGACAAAACATAAAATGTTGATCGCAATTCTGCCAGTTATATAAAGATAACGTCAGGACAAAGTCATACACATTTTGTGGGTTCTCATAGTTGACACAATAAAAAAGGGCTTATTATTCGCAAACAATAAACCCTAGTTATGATAACTATGTACTGATCGTTGAAACCAAGAATGAATCTTATCTCATGGTCAACGAATCAAGTTCACTGGCCCGATAGTTAGTTAGACTTGCAATTCGCATCGCCTACTTTTTGCCAAACACCCCAAGGCCCTGAGTCTGCTGGATTATCACCTTGAGTCCACCACTGCGCTTGCCAAACTTTACCATTCCAAGTAACCGTATCTCCTTTGAGATACACTAAGCTGGCTTGCCATACAGTTGTACAGCTATCTGTGGGAGGCGTTGTCACCGTTTTCGCTTGAGCGGATACTAACGCTTGGTATTGTGTGCTGGTCTTATCAACGTTGAAGTTCAAAGCCACTCTTGCTTCTCCGCTCTGAGTAGCACCAAATTCAACATCAACACGACAACTTGCATTCATTGCTAACGTCGCCTGAGAGCACTGATCATTGGCAATAACAGCTGCATCAGTAACACCCGAAGCAAACGCGCGAACATTTTCCACAGTGAAGGTGGTGCTCCCTGAATTCTGGATAACAAAGCTATGTTGCTGTAACTCCCCAACATTAAATGATGCCAGTGTCTGTTCGGTGGTGTATCCAACAGAAACATTTTCTTTTGGTGGTGTTGCTGTTCCGATAACACCATCGACAAAATTGCGCATAGCAGCGATATCGCTATAAACCCCATACATACCAGGACGAGCACAACCTATTCCCCAACTGACCACACCAAGTTGAGTGATTACACCACTGCGATTAATAACGATTGGACCACCACTATCTCCCTGACAAGAATCTATCCCACCTTGAGGAATACCCGCACAGAATGACACTTCTCCAACCGTTGTGTAGTTGCCACCGGCTTGACGGCAAGTCATATCCGACACAAGTGGGACGTCAACCTCTTGCAATCGAGACGGAGAGCTTCCTCCTTCAGAAGTTCGCCCTAAGCCAGCAACACTAAGCCAATCTCCGATGCTCGCGTATTGCGTTAGACTGCCATTCGCAATCTCAACTGAAGAAACACCTTGAGGCACAGAGTCGAGCTTCAATACCGCGAGGTCATGAGAAAGCGTCGCGCGGCGATATGCCGGGTGCATATGGATCTCACTGACGTTTGCACGAACACCGTCACTACCGTTATAAACAACGCCACCGATTTTAACCGCTATCTGATTCGGAGAATCACCCTCAACACAATGCGCAGCAGTCAGGACGTAACCATTCCCGATATAACTGGCCCCACAATATGATCGGTTACCATAACGACTAACAATTTGGGTGTAGAATTTCCAGTCACGTGGGTCGGCAGTTACTCCGCCTACGATCTGGGGTTGGATAGTATGATTTTGCGTCTGTGACAAATCATCAGCACTTGCGAACATTGGCAAAACGGCTAAAGCAAGTAACGATTTTGTTAGTTTCAAAATATTGTCCTCTTGTTTTTGTAAGCACGATCCTCGTGCTACTAATAAACAAGCAGACAAAAACGCCGATACCAATGTGGGTGCATATCAATTTGTTAACATTGCGAGCAACTTATAGAGAAAAGTCTATTGACGAACTGAATGATTTCAATTCGATAGAACCTAAATCACAATATTAAAGTTAAATACGATTATTCGTTCAGCGGTTTTCTTAAATAGTGGATATGATGTGCAAATCCTTGTTTTTCATACAAAGATATTGCGCCCTGGTTAAAATGCCATACTTCAACAAACATCTGTTTTGCACCGTAATCAGAGAACGTTGACTCAATTTTATTAATCAATGCCTGCGCCGTACCTTGTTTTCGATATTCAGGCAGCACATAGAGCTCATCCACACTTCCCATCATAACTGGCTGGCTGACGGTAGAAATAAGTTCACAGAAGTGACCAGAGATAAAGCCAATAATTTCATCTCCTTGTTTTGCTACGTAAACAAGGCACTCAGGGTCGTCAATATATCGAGCAATGCTTTTTTCTTGTTCTATCTCCTCTGCCGTTTTGAAAAGCTCAGGAGATTGAAGATGATGCTCATCATGAAGCTCGAACATAAGATCGTTGAGCAACTCTAGGTCGCTAAAACACGCAGGTTTAATCGCAAACGTGGTCATACAAAGGGTCACTAAAAATGGAATGGCTGTAGTTTGTGAGGAAAACGTCGTATTGGCAAGTCACAAATGCTTTCACGATACGTTTGTACTGTTTGAACAACAAAAAGGCCCCTGCACTTAATAAACGTACAGAGGCAGAACCAACCAACAGAGTTCGAGGATCAGGGGTTAGTTAGAATTGAGTTTTTCTCAGCGTCGTAGCACTCGCTCAATTTCGTTCAAGCTACTTGGGTCATCAATCGTTGACGGAACGGTGTATTTTTCACCATCAGCTATTTGACGTATAGTTCGACGCAAAATTTTACCTGAACGTGTTTTCGGTAAACGGTCTACAACCAACGCATGCTTGAAGCAAGCAACTGCACCTATCTCACTACGCACTTTGCCAACAAGCTCACCTTCAAGGTCTAGCTCATCCACTTTAACACCGTCTTTTAGTACCACAAAACCAAGTGGAAGCTGACCTTTTAGATCATCGTGAATACCAACCACCGCACATTCTGCAATCGCTGGGTGGCCTCCTACTATTTCTTCCATTTCACCTGTCGACAATCGGTGTCCCGCGACATTAATCACGTCATCAATACGTCCCATAATAAACAGGTAACCGTCTTCATCCAGATAGCCACCATCACCTGACACGTAGTAGCCTGGGAATTGGCTAAGATAACCAGTTTCAAAACGGTCATGATTACGCCAAACCGTTGGCAGACAACTTGGTGGTAGCGGACGTTTTAATGCGACAAAGCCTTGTTGGTTAGGCCCGACAGCCTCTCCAAGTTCATTCAGAATCTCGACCTGATAACCCGGAATGGGCTTCGTCGAAGAACCAGCTTTAACTGGCATCATTTCGACACCTGTCGGGTTGCCCGCGATGGCCCAGCCCGTCTCGGTTTGCCACCAGTGGTCAATAACGGGCTTGTCCGCTTTGCTCTGAACCCACTCCAGTGTCGGAGGGTCGAGGCGTTCTCCCGCCATAAAGATGGTTTTCAGATTCGACAAGTCGTACTGTTTTAAGTGCTCACCTTCCGGGTCCTCTTTCTTAATCGCACGAAACGCCGTTGGTGCAGAGAACAACGCATCTACTTTATATTCATCACACACTCGCCAAAATGCGCCAGGATCCGGTGTTCGAACAGGCTTGCCTTCGAATAGGATAGTAGTGCAACCGTGAATCAGTGGAGCGTAAACAATGTAAGAGTGCCCTACTACCCAGCCCACATCAGATGCCGCCCAAAAGACGCCATCTTGAGGAATGTTATAGATTGCGCTCATGGAGTACTTCATCGCGACAGCATGACCACCGTTATCACGCACAACGCCTTTCGGCTTACCTGTCGTACCCGATGTATAAAGTATGTAGAGCGGATCGGTTGCTAACACCGGAACACAACCATGTGGCAGCGCTTGGTTGTACTCTCGCTGCCAATCTAAGTCTCTTTCTTGGTTTAGCTCAGCGTCGCACTCTGGACGTTGGAAAACAAACACTTTCTCAGGCTTCCAACGGCTGTCCATAATGGCTTTGTCTACCATTGGTTTGTATGGAATGACTTTGTTGATCTCAATCCCGCACGACGCCGTCATGATCACTTTCGGCTCTGCATCTTCAATTCGTACAGCAAGCTCATTAGGTGCAAAACCACCGAATACTACAGAATGAATCGCCCCCAAACGCGCGCAGGCAAGCATCGCCATTGCGGCTTCTGGGATCATCGGCATATAAATAACGACTCGGTCGCCTTTTTCAACACCTTGAGCAGACAGCATGCCAGCAATTTTTGCTACTTGGTCACGTAGATCGCTATAGGTGTACGTGGCTTTACGACCTGTCACTGGCGAGTCATAAATGAGTGCAGTATTATCACCGCGTCCTTGCTCGCAATGGTAATCTAATGCTAACCAGCACGTATTCATTACACCATCTGGAAACCAACGTTCTATGCCGTTTTCATCAGATTTCAAGATAGTTTTAGGAGATTCGAACCAATCGATATTCTCCGCTTGAGCGCGCCAAAAACTCTCCGGTTCGTTTTTCGCCCATAAATATTCTTTTTCGTATGAAGACATATTGCTTCCTCCAGTATGTCCTGACATTGCTCTCGTTCTACTCAAAGATCGCTCTTTTAATCCAAAGATCGTCTCTTTTAATCGAAGACATAGAAGGGTACACGCACAAATCCCTCCATCAGTATTCTCGCACTTCGGCTCATAATGGCTTTTTGCACCACCCAGCCCTGCTCAGTTTGCTTCGCTTGTGCCCCAACTTTTAACGTTCCTGACGGGTGACCAAAAGTCACGGACTCTTTTTCACCGCCACCAGCGGCTAAATTCACTAACGTTCCGGGCACACACGCAGCAGAAGCGATAGCAACGGCTGCTGTTCCCATCATTGCATGATGTAGCTTGCCCATCGACAGCGCGCGAACGAGCACATCAATATCCGACTCATTAACGGCTTTACCACTTGAAGACAGGTAACTTTTCGGTTTAGAAACAAACGCTATTTTCGGCGTATGTTGGCGTGTTTGAGCTTCTTCTAAATCAGAAATCAGGCCCATTTTTAACGCGCCATATGCACGGATGGATTCGAACATCGCTAATGCTGTGTCATCGTTGTTGATATCGTCTTGCAGCTCGGTGCCCTGATATCCTATCGATTCAGCATCAATAAAAATGGTTGGTATGCCCGCGTTAATAAAGGTCGCGTTGAACGTACCCACATCCGGCACCACCAAATCATCAACTAAGTTACCCGTTGGGAACATACTTCCTTCGCCATCGGAAGGGTCAACAAAATCCACTTGAATCTCTGCAGCTGGAAACGTGACACCATCGAGTTCAAACTCTCCAGTTTCTTGGACGAAACCATTGACGATTGGCACGTGAATCAAAATCGTTTTGCTTATGTTCACTTGCCAAACACGCACCGTCACAATGCCATTTTCTGGAATACGGTCTTGTGGGACCAGACCAGCATGAATGGCGAAAGGACCGACAGCGGCAGACAAGTTGCCGCAGTTACCACTCCAATCGACGAATGGTTTGTCGATCGACACTTGGCCAAATAAGTAGTCAACATCGTGATCGGCTCTGCTGCTGCGCGAAACAATCACTGTTTTACTGGTGCTTGACGTCGCGCCCCCCATGCCATCAATTTGCTTCGCGTAAGGATCAGGGCTGCCAATAACGCGTAGCAACAGTTTGTCACGTGCGGCTCCAGCCACTTGCGCTTCTTGAGGTAAATCCTCTAGGTTGAAAAAGACACCTTTACTCGTGCCGCCACGCATGTACGTCGCGGGCACTTTTATTTGGCTTGTTTGATTCGGAGTATTATTTGACATACGCACTCCTTATTGTGCCAAGAAATCTTGCGCGAAACGCTGCAAAACACCACCTGCGTTGTACACGTGAACTTCGTCAGCGGTATCTAAGCGACAAGTAACCGGAACATCGACTCTATCGCCGTTGCTGCGTGTGATAACCAGCGCTAAATCAGCGCCCGGCTTGATTTCTCCAACCACGTCGTAAAGTTCCGTACCATCCAGCGATAGCGTATTGCGGTTAACGCCTGGCTTAAATTGCAGTGGTAGTACGCCCATGCCAACCAAGTTAGTACGGTGAATACGCTCAAAGCCTTCAGCAACAATGGCTTCTACGCCTGCCAGTCGAACGCCTTTTGCTGCCCAGTCACGGGATGACCCCTGACCGTAATCCGCGCCAGCCACCACGATCAATGGTTGTTTACGATTCATGTAGGTTTCAATCGCTTCCCACATACGAACCACCTGCCCTTCTGGCTCTATACGCGCCAGAGATCCCTGCACGACTTCGCCGTTTTCCTTCACCATTTCATTGAACAACTTTGGGTTAGCGAAGGTCGCGCGTTGCGCCGTTAAGTGGTCACCACGGTGAGTCGCGTAAGAGTTGAAATCTTCTTCTGGCACACCCATTTTCGCTAAGTATTCACCTGCTGCGCTGCTTGCGAGAATCGCGTTGGATGGTGATAAGTGATCAGTGGTGATGTTGTCGCCCAGAATCGCCAATGGACGCATGCCAGACAATGTTCTTTCTCCCGCTAGCGCACCTTCCCAGTACGGTGGTCGGCGGATATAGGTACTCATCGGACGCCAGTCGTACAGCGGGTTAGGATTTTGCTCTTGATCATTCAGCTTAAACATCTGAATGTAAACTTGCTTAAACTGCTCAGGTTTAACATGAGTACCGACAACTGCATCGATCTCTTCATCGCTTGGCCACAAATCATTTAAGTAAATTGGTTTGCCATGTTGGTCAGTGCCCAGTGCATCGCGCTCGATATCAAAACGAATGGTACCGGCCAGCGCATAAGCGACAACCAATGGTGGTGAAGCCAAAAAAGCTTGTTTGGCGTACGGATGGATTCGACCATCAAAGTTACGGTTACCAGAAAGCACCGCTGTCGCATATAAATCACGGTCGATGATCTCTTGTTGGATTTTTGGATCCAGCGCACCACTCATACCGTTACAAGTTGTACATGCGTAACCAACAATGCCAAAGCCAAGCTTCTCTAGCTCTGGTAATAAGCCCGCTTCTTCCAGATACAAGCGTGCAACTTTAGAACCCGGAGCAAAAGACGATTTCACCCAAGGTTTACGTACAAGACCAAGTTCGTTGGCTTTCTTCGCCACAAGGCCAGCAGCAACCACGTTTCTTGGGTTACTGGTATTCGTACATGAGGTAATAGCAGCGATGATCACTGCACCATCTGGCAACTCGCCTTCTTTCTCTTCCCACGCTCCAGAAATGCCGCGCTGTGCCAACTCAGAAGTTGGTAAACGACGATGAGGGTTTGACGGACCAGCCAAGTTACGGCTAACTGATGATAAATCGAACTCAAGTACGCGCTCGTAAACTGCGCTATCAAGATCGTCTGCCCAAAGACCGGTTTGTTTTGCGTAATTTTCTACTAAAGCAACTTGTTCTTCATCTCGACCAGTTAGTTTCAAGTAATTGATGGTCTGCTCATCAATATAAAACATGCCAGCTGTTGCGCCGTATTCTGGTGTCATGTTTGAAATCGTTGCGCGGTCTCCGATCGTTAGATCACGTGCGCCTTCTCCGAAGAATTCAAGATATGAAGATACCACACGCTCATTACGCAGAAACTCAGTAATCGCGAGGACAATATCCGTTGCGGTAATGCCCGGTTGACGTTTACCCGTCAGTTTGACACCGACAATATCTGGTAGACGCATCATTGATGGTCGGCCAAGCATGACGGTTTCTGCTTCCAGACCACCGACACCTATCGCAATAACACCAAGAGCGTCTACGTGAGGTGTGTGACTGTCCGTACCCACACAGGTGTCTGGGTAGGCAATGCCCTGCTTTGCTTGTACCACAGGAGACATTTTTTCCAAGTTGATTTGGTGCATGATGCCATTCCCAGCTGGAATCACGCTGACGTTTTCAAACGCTGTTTTACACCACTCAATAAAGTGGAATCGGTCTTCATTACGGCGCTCTTCAATCGCGCGGTTTTTGTCGAAGGCATCAGGGTCAAAGCCCGCATGTTCAACCGCTAAAGAGTGGTCAACGATCAATTGTGTCTCAACCACTGGGTTCACTTTTGCAGGATCACCGCCCTGATCTGAAATGGCATCGCGCAGACCCGCTAAATCGACTAGAGCGGTCTGACCAAGAATGTCATGACAAACAACGCGTGCTGGATACCAAGGAAAATCAAGATCGCGTTTGCGTTCAATTAACTGTTTCAGGCTATCTGTCAATGTGTTCGGGTCACAGCGGCGGACCAGTTGCTCAGCTAGCACGCGAGAGGTATAAGGGAGTGTTTCATAGGCTCCAGGAGAAATGGCATTGACGGCTTCGCGTGCATCAAAATAATCCAGTTGAGTTCCCGGAAGCGGCTTACGATATTGAGTATTAATATTTGTGTTCATGGTTTGCTTCCATTCAGTCTTTACATCTTGCCTTCATCAAGGTTTTCCATTGCTCCAGAAACACAGTGATGAGAGGATCTCCTTCCTCTGTTAGAGAGAATGACAAAGGAAGGAGGTGGTCAACCAAAGCATATAATGCCCTCGTTGACCTTCGCGCTAGCGATTCTCGATAGGCACCCATTCTTGATGATCTGGGCCCGTATAATCGGCACTTGGGCGAATAATACGGTTATTGGCACGCTGTTCATAAACGTGTGCAGCCCAGCCCGTTAAACGACTCATCACAAAGATTGGGGTAAATAGTTTGGTTGGAATGTCCATGAAGTGGTAAGCCGATGCATGGAAGAAGTCCGCATTACAGAACAGACCTTTCTCTCGCTTCATCACTGATTCAACACGCTCAGAAACCGCATATAGATGAGTATCACCAACTTGTTTCGATAGCTCTTTGGACCATCGTTTTATTAAGGCGTTGCGAGGGTCACTTTCACGATAAATCGCGTGACCGAAGCCCATGATCTTGTCTTTATTGGCTAGCATTTTCATGATGTTCGCTTCCGCCTCGTCGGGCGTTTGCCAATCTTCAATCATTTCCATCGCCGCTTCGTTCGCACCACCGTGAAGTGGCCCACGAAGCGTACCGATTGCTGCCGTGATACAAGAATGGATGTCTGACAACGTTGATGCACAAACGCGTGCTGCGAATGTAGAAGCATTAAACTCATGTTCAGCATAAAGAATGAGCGAGCAATGCATCACTTGTTTGTGCAGCGCAGATGGCGCTTTGTCTGTAAGTAATCGTAAGAAGTAACCACCGATGCAATCTTCAGTCTGATCCTCGGTGTTGATACGCACGCCATCATGACTAAAGCGGTACCAGTAACAGATGATGGCAGGGAACAAGGCTAGCATACGTTCGGTTGCTTTCAGTTGCTCCTCGAAGCTCATTTCCTGCTCTAGGTTACCCAATACAGAACAACCCGTGCGCATTACGTCCATTGGGTGTGCGCTTGCAGGAATTAACTCTAAAGCTTGTTTTAGCTCGGCTGGCAAACCTCTAAGGCTGAGTAGGTGTGTCTTGTATGCATCGAGTTCTTGTTGATTCGGCAAGTGACCGCGTAACAGAAGGTGAGCCACTTCTTCAAACTGTGCGTTGTTCGCAAGATCAGTAATATCGTATCCACGATAAGTTAAACCAGTTCCCGTTTTTCCGACAGTACATAAAGCTGTGCTTCCTGCGCTTTGACCACGAAGGCCTGCGCCACCTAATTCTGCTTTCTTTTCTGCAGTTTGAGACATTGTTTGAACTCCTTTTCTGTCTGACTTTTCCCTCTCTGGGGTGTTTTTAGCCAAACGAATTTCACGTTATTAGATGAGATAAATTCCGATTATCTTTTTCTTGGGCTTCCGTTTATTTTTGCTTTTCCCCCGCTATTTCCCTTCAGAGAATAACTGGTCAAGTTTGTCTTCGTAGTCGTGGTAATTCAGGTGCTGATACAACTCTTTACGTGTTTGCATCGAATCAACCAGTGCTTCCTGATTACCCACTTCTAGCAAATGTTTGTAGACCGTTTCAGCAGCTTTGTTCATGGCACGGAACGCACTTAATGGATAAAGCACCATGTCCACTTTTGCTTTCGCTAGCTCATCGCAGCCATACAGCGGTGTCGCGCCAAATTCTGTAATATTCGCCAGAATAGGAACGTGCTTTCCGGTCGCTTGCTCAAGCGCATTTGAAAACTGAAGGTACTGGTCCAGCTTGTTCATCGCTTCTGGGAAGATCATGTCTGCGCCAGCTTCCACACACGCAATCGCGCGCTCGATTGCGCTGTCCATGCCTTCAACAGCTAACGCGTCAGTACGAGCCATAATCACGAAACTTTCATCATTGCGTGCATCAACCGCGGCTTTTACACGATCAACCATCTCTTGCTGGCTGACTATTGCTTTGTTCGGACGATGACCACAACGTTTCTGTGCGACTTGGTCTTCCATGTGCACCGCTGCCGCGCCCGCTTTTTCCATCGCTTTGATCGTGCGAGCAATGTTAAATGCTCCGCCAAAACCCGTGTCGATATCAACCAAAAGAGGCAAATCACATGCGTTAGTAATACGGTCAACATCAACCAAAACGTCGTTTAATGTTGTGATACCGAGATCCGGCAATCCGTATGACGCATTTGCGATACCGCCACCAGACAAGTAGATCGCTTGGTGACCCAAGTTTTTTGCCATCATGGCGCAATACGGGTTTATAGTGCCGACAATTTGTAGTGGATTATTTTGTTCAATGGCGAGTCTGAATTTCGCTCCCGGTGTTAAGCTCATGACGAATTCCTTCTAGTCTTTGTCTAAACTTTCTGTATGTATAATTTGAGATTGGATGAGCTTTCGACTTCCTGATATGTGTCTTCTCATCAACATTTCTGCAAGCTCTTCATCGCGATTGCGAATGGCTTCCAAAATGAATTTGTGTTCGGTGAGCGCCTCATTCGGGCGAGATTGCGCACGTGGCGACTGGTAACGATACATCCGTAATAAGTGATAGAGTTCATCACACAGCAGAGATATTAACTTACTGTTTCTGCTCGCTTGGATGATGCGATAGTGAAAATCAAAGTCACCATGTTGATGGAAGTAAGACGCGCCTTCCATTTGGTCTATATGCTTGGAATGTGTCGACAATAGCATTTCCAAGCTTAAGAGCTCTTCTTGCGTAATGTGTCGCGCAGCTAACCTTGCTGCCATGCCTTCCAATGCTTCTCGAACGGCATAAAGTTCTATCAGCTTTTCCGGAGAAAAAGTGGTCACTCTGGCCCCAACATGAGGAATTCGCTCGATGAGCCCTAGCCCCTCTAAGCGCATCAATGCTTCACGCAAAGGCCCACGACTGACTTGATATTTCTTTGCTAGCTCAGGCTCTGATATCTTATGGCCAGGCTTCACATCGCCATTAACAATGACTTCAATCAGTGTTTCGGTCAGCGTTTCGGATTTGGTGTGTTCTTTCTCAGAACCCAGCACTTTATAACGAGCTTTCAACTCAGAGTTCATATTCAGATACTCTTGTTACCGACATCGAAATGTCTACAATTTCTTAACCTGAATATAAAGTAGTCGATCAAAGTGTCGACAATCAAGTAAATTGTCGACAATTTAGACTAAGGTCGTAATTTAAATGGGCCTAAAATGCCTGTTAAGTGCCATTTTTAGCAGAAATAAAGAATGGGGAACTCATATTGTCGACAACTTATAAAACTTTAAGCTTATGATCTAAAAACTAAAAGCTCAGTTGTCGAACAATAATCGGATAAAAAACTATTCTTTAGGTGCAAATTGATCAAAGACTTGTTGCGAAGTCATCTTTTGTGAAGCGGAATTGAGGTCATAATAAGCTGGCTTTTCATCGGTAAAAATCTCTAAAGTGAGTTTGAAATCTGGGTTATCGAACAAACCAGCGGAAAGAATGTACTCACCTGTCGGCAACAAATGGTAGAAAAGGTTTGTGCCACACTCACCGCAAAACCCCCTCACTCCCCAGTCTGACGACTGATAACGTTTAGGTTCGCCACCTTTAAACGTCACGTTAGGCCCACAATGCACCGCATGAAGTGCGCCACTCGACCATTTTCGACACATAGAGCAATGGCACAGGCTAACCTCATTTTTAACCTCAGCGATGACTTCAATTGCGCCGCACAAACACGTCCCTTTCATTCTCTTTTCCTCGTTCATTTTCCGTCATTTTATTATGGCCTACCAAAGCGTAAAGCCGCGTGACCTAACACCAACTTCTCGCCGTGAACTTTATGAACAAAATAACCGAAATGCTCAATATTCTCTTTATATCTCTTTTACAGACAGATATTTAACACTTAATTAACCTTTACACCAAGTTCAGCTTTAACGCTTACAAGGCATGACAACTGAGCAAAAACAATAAGGCTCAACTAAATAGAGTCGCTAACATAAGGAACGTGAACATGTTAAAGGTACTCAAACCAACGCTCGCCGCTTCAATCATCGCAGCTTCATTTTCATTCAACGCTCTTGCTGCAGATATTGAAAAAATGCACTTTCTTATCCCTGGAGGTGCCGGTGGCGGTTGGGACATGACCGCCCGAGGTACTGGTGATGTATTAATAAAATCAGACATCGTCGAAACCGTATCATTTCAAAACCTATCTGGTGGTGGCGGTGGCAAAGCAATCGCACATTTGATTGAAACGGCTGATCGTCAAGAAGATACACTCATGGTGAACTCAACACCGATCGTCGTTCGCTCGCTCAGTGGGATCTTTCCACAATCTTTCCGCGACTTGACTCCTGTTGCCGCAACGGTTGCCGATTATGGCGCCATTGTTACATCAGCCGATTCTCCTTATAGCTCTTGGGAAGATGTCGTTAAAGCTTTTAAAGAAAACCCACGTAAGGTGAAGGTTGCTGGTGGCTCTGCTCGTGGTTCTATGGATCATTTGGTTATAGCAGCAGCTTTCAAAGGTGAAGGTTTTGATGCGCGTAAAGTTCGTTACATTGCCTATGATGCAGGTGGAAAAGCCATGGCAGCCCTACTTTCAGGCGAAACACAACTGCTCTCTACAGGGCTAGGTGAAGTACTCGAAATGTCTAAGTCTGGGCAAGTGAAAGTGTTAGCGATTACAGCACCAAAACGTTTAGAAGCTGCGCCTAATATTCCAACTCTCACCGAATATGGTAATGAAACTGTCTTTGCTAACTGGCGTGGATTCTTTGCAGCACCAGGCACAAGCCAAGAAAAGCTAGATGAATGGAATGCCGCATTTACTAAAATGTATAACACCGACGAATGGCAAGTCGTTCGAGACCGCAATGGTTGGATCGACAACTATAAAGCGGATAAAGCATTCTTCGCGTTTCTTGAAGATCAAGAGCAACAGATGGGTGACTTAATGCGCGAGTTAGGCTTCCTGAAGTAACAATCGAATTGGGGTCCCTCAGATACCAACCTCAATGAATAACGTAGGTTGGTATTTCCCCATTGTATTTGCACTCTAAGTTTCACCGCATATGGACATTGTCGACAATCGGCATGCACACTCCTTTGTTTATATACCCAAAGCGGCTCGACTAGCAGCGAAATGCTTAATTGTTAATGGTTTAGTTTATTCATTGACGTCCATATGCGGTCTTTTTTACTTTTGTTAGGAGTTGAATATGCCTCGTTCAACCAACTTTTTCACCAAAGAGTATTTGCTCTGTCGTGACCGCGTCGGCGCAATGATCTTTCTACTCTTCTGTCTTTGCTACGGTTATCAAACCTCGCAGATTCCATTGTTTCCAGGTGATGAGTATGAACCATTCACCGCACGTACTCTGCCAACCATCCTGACTTACGTTGGTGTCGGCCTTTCTTTGCTATTGCTGGTGACAGGACAACCAGATAAACAAAGTGGCGCAGTGCTGACCTTCAATTGGAAGTTACTGATTGCCTTTTTAATTTTAATGGCGCTCTACGGCGTGGGCCTGACTTATCTAGGTTTTGTGATAGCTACTGGCTTCTTTTTATTGGCTGGCTTTTATCTGCTCGGGGAAAGACGTAAACCTGTTCTGTTTGGCGCGTCGTTTCCATTCGTGATCGCGTTCTACTTATTACTCACTCAAGGTTTGGACATCTATCTCGAACCGGGTTTGATTTTCACCATCTGGTAGTCAAAGAAAGGACTGAATTATGTTAGATGGAATTCTACAAGGTTTATCCACCGCAGTAATGCCAATGAACATTATGATGGTGATCGTTGGTTGCTTCGTCGGTACATTTATCGGCATGTTACCTGGACTTGGGCCGATCTCAGCCATTGCTTTGATGATCCCAATTACTTATGGCCTAGAGCCCTCCTCTGGCCTTATTTTAATGGCGGGTGTTTATTACGGTGCGGTATTTGGTGGCTCTACATCGTCGATTTTAATTAACGCGCCGGGTTGTTCTTCAACCGTGGTCACAGCATTCGACGGCTACCCAATGGCTCAAAAAGGCCAGGCAGGTAAAGCATTAGCTTTGGCAGCTTATTCGTCTTTCACTGGCGGTACGCTATCTGCCATTATGTTGCTTGTTGCCGCACCAGCATTGGCTAGCGTCTCCCTTAGCTTCCAATCGTCGGACTATTTTGCGTTGATGCTACTTGGGTTATCAGCAGTCGCGGCTTTTGCGGGGAAAGGTCAGGTAATCAAAGCGTGGATGATGACCATTCTTGGTTTGATGCTATCTACAGTTGGAATCGATAAAGGCGTAGGCGTTGAACGCTTTACCTTCGGTTTAACGGATTTAATGGATGGCTTTAGCTTCTTGTTGCTTGCAATGGCGACATTCGCACTGGGTGAGACACTGATGGGCATCCTTAAACCATCAAAAGACACCAGCGATGAAGAACAAGAAAAGCTGAGCAACATTGGCTCAATGAAAGTGACCAAGGAAGAAATCAAAGATGTTGCGCCTGTTTCAATTCGCTCTTCAATATTAGGTTTCTTCACTGGCGTTCTTCCTGGCGCAGGGGCAACCATTGCTGCTTTTTTAAGCTATGGTATGGAGCGCAACCTCGCACCTAAAGAGAAAAAGGATGAGTTCGGTAAAGGCAGTATCCGTGGTTTGGTTGCGCCAGAGTCTGCGAACAATGCAGCATCTAGTGGTTCATTTGTACCGCTATTAACGCTTGGTATTCCGGGCTCTGGTACAACAGCAATAATGCTCGGTGCGCTGATCGCTTATGGTATTCAACCTGGCCCTCGCCTATTTGTTGAACACCCAGATGTGTTCTGGTCAGTGATCATTTCCATGTACTTCGGCAACATCGTACTTGTGATCCTGAACTTACCGTTGATTCCGTACATTTCAAAGCTTTTGGCGGTTCCAAGAACGGTGCTTCTACCGATGATTTTATTCTTCTCAATCACCGGGGTTTATTTGGTCTCCTTTAACACTATGGATGTGTTCGTGATGCTGATTGTTGCTATGGCTGCCATTGCACTTCGGCTCGCTAACTTCCCGCTCGCACCTTTATTGCTGGGCTTCATCCTTGGAGGATTAATGGAAGAGAACTTACGCCGCGCATTAATGATTTCAGATGGAGAACTGAGTTTCCTATGGGAGCGTCCTATTACCCTTACCTTTACTGTTTTAGCTGTATTGGTATTGGCAAGTCCACTAATCGTAAAGCTGATTCAAAAGTTTAAAGCACAGCCAGTCAGCGTTGAGCAGTAATCGCTGTCTCTTTCAACCTAGATAAAGCCATCCATCGTGATGGCTTTATCTTCCGCCCTCCAAATCGTTCGCTTATTGTGCAGATGGTATTGACAAATCACTGTCGTTATATAAAGGTGATTGTATGAACACACACTTAGCGCAACTTAACCAACGAATTATCATCATTCCATAGGAATGGTGGGATTTTTTGATGCGCTCAGTATTTATCGAACCCACCCATAGCGGTGGGTTTTCTGTCTCTACCGTATGGGAAAAGCTCTCTTGGAGGCGGTCACAATGCAAAAAATAGCAGTTTTTGGTAAACCCGGCAGTGGAAAATCGACGGTAAGTAAAGCAATCGCGTCTGCTACCGGTCTTCCTCTTCATCAATTAGATTCAATAGTCTATAAACCAAACGGTGATCCCGTTGAGCGTAACGTTTTTGATGAAGCCCATAGCAATATACTAAGCTCAGATCGTTGGATTATAGATGGCCTTGGACCGATCAGCTCTTTCAACGCTCGTTTAGATGCAGCCGATACTCTCATTTATATTGATCTACCATACTCCGTAAGCTATTGGTTTGTGACGAAACGTCTCCTTAAAGGACTATTCATAAAACCTGAAGGTTGGCCTGATGGTAGTTCGGTACTGAAAGGAACGTTACAAAGCTGCAAAGTTCTTCAGCAATGCCCCGCATTCTGGAATGATGACTTTATGTATCGCCTCGAAGGGTACTCTCAAAGTAAAGCCGTTCATGTCATCAAAAACGTTACAGAACTGAACAATTTTGTTTTAGAGCGGGTAAAGTAAACCTCATATCAGAACATTAGAGCATGTAGGTTAGAGCATCTGAAGCTCTAACAATGAAAAAGAACATAACAAGGATTGTTTATGCTTTTAGAACTCTCACTTTTATTCTTTGCTGGCGTAATTGGTGGGATCATTAACTCCATAGCGGGAGGCGGAAGCTTTATTACTTTTCCGGCTCTATTGGCAGTTGGTGTTCCTCCTATTATGGCTAACGCAACAAACACATATGCTTCATGTGCGGGTTACATTAGTGGAGCCGTCGGGTTCAGAGAAGAGATCATGAAGAACAAGCATGAACTGCTGTTCACAGTCTCATTCAGTTTAGTCGGCGGCGCTGTCGGAGCATATCTGTTGCTCAACACGCCAGAGTCGCTATTTATGGAAGCCATCCCTTGGTTACTCTTATTTGCCACCGTGCTTTTTCTCACCGGTTCTCGTTTAACAATGCTAATCAAAACTGTCGCGAAAGAGCACAAACATGCTGGCATACTCGGAGCAATCGCGTTGGGTTTACTACTTGTTGGTGTCTCTGCTTACGGTGGTTTTTTCAACGCAGGTTTAGGGGTTATTGTTCTGAGTTATCTGGTAGTAGCTGGTCACCAAGACATTAATTTAATGAACGGTTTGAAATTGCTCGTATCTACGTGTGTTTCACTCATTGCTATCGTGATTTTTGTTGCCAATGGCTCCATTGATTGGCACACAGGTAGTGTTGTTTTGGTCGGTACGTTGGTAGGTGGGTATCTTGCAGCTCGTGTATCTCGTCAACTGAATCCCAATCATGTTAAAGGGTTTGTTGCTCTTTCTTCTATTCTCATCACTATCTACTTTTTCATTGATGTTTATGTTTAAGCAAAACTTGTACAAGTGGATAACACTCCTACAAAAACACCAGCGCGAAAGATTAATGCAGATAGCTTAACGATTTTTTGTGTCACTCCAGCGAGGTTAGGAATCTAATAGCACTACACTGAGCGGCTAATGAAACCATTTTGATCACAAAGTGCTCGGATGGAAGATCCTGTATCACGCTCCTTCGTCGCTGTACAGGATGACGAGAGATAGAAATATGCCACTCGCAGTTAAACGAGTGGCATTGATCGAGAAAGATGGCGTTTTACATCAATAATAAGAGAAGGTAACGCTTACTTAATCAGCCCTACTTCTTTGTAGTATTTGAGCGCACCTGGGTGAAGAGGCGCAGATAAACCGTCTTTTACCATTTCCTCTTTCTTCAAGTTTGCAAACGCTGGGTGGAGACGGCGGAAATCATCGAAGTTTTCAAATACCGCTTTAACCACGTTATAAACCACATCTTCTGGTACCGCAGTAGAAGAAACAAACGTCGCGCCCACACCAAAGGTTTGAACATCACTATCTGTGCCACGATACATACCACCCGGGACATTTGCGACACGATAGAAGCTGTTGTCTGCAACCAGTTTTTCTACATTAGGTCCAGCTACCGTTACGATATTACTATCACACGACGTAGTGGCTTCTTTAATCGCTCCACTTGGGTGACCAACGGTATAAATCATCGCATCAATTTTGTTATCACAAAGTGCTTTTGATTGCTCTGCTGCTTTTAACTCAGAGACAAGCTTAAAGTCGTCGTTACTCCAACCATACTGGTTCATTAGCACTTCCATAGTACCTCGCTGACCAGAACCAGGATTACCAATGTTAACGCGCTTACCTTTCAAATCATCAAAAGTTTTGATGTTCGCGTCTTTACGTGCAACGACAGTAAACGGTTCTGGATGAACGGAGAATACGGCGCGTAGCTCTTTAAAAGGCCCGCTTTCTTCAAACTTACTGGTTCCTTTGTAAGCATGATACTGCCAGTCTGATTGCGCGATACCGAGGTCCAATTCACCAGCACGAATAGTGTTGATGTTATAAATCGACCCCCCAGTACTTTCTACCGAACAACGGATACCGTGATCTTCTCGCGATTTGTTAACCAAGCGACAAATAGCGCCACCAGTCGGATAATAAACCCCTGTTACGCCACCGGTACCAATAGTGACAAACGTTTCCTCCGCAGACGCAGAAAAGCCTGTTGTGAGTGCCGCTAAAGAAGCAGCAAGTGCGATTTGCTTAAACTTAAACATTGAACATCCCTTTTACCTGTGTTGATGACCGTTTAAGTATAGCAACCGTTAACAATTTGATAACGTTTGAGTTCTCATCCTTGGAGGTTGATTTATAGATATATACTTTTTTATCAACTTAACCTGCTGATAAATAGCGTTTATACTTTTATCCCATAAAAAAAGCGTTGTATAAACAACGCCTTGTAGTTAGTGAAACGGATGGTTACACCGTTGGGACTGACGCTCGCCACGCTTGGTTCTGGCTATCTGAGATAGATCGGAACAAGTCACGTAGCTCTTTCAATAAGCCTTCTTGGAAACCAATGTTTTCATCGGCTTTCTGTTTGGCTGCTTGTGCGCGAGTCGCTTGTACTTCATCATCTTTGCTGCGCGCTTGCGCTTTGGTTTGCTCTACATTCGATGCTGAGTTTGCCATCTGGCCCAAAGCTTGAAGAATCGCGTTCTTTGCTTGGTTTGAGCTCATCAACTTATCGAACTTACGGCCACCACTTGTCAGCTGCGCTGTCGTGTCTGCGATATTGTCTTTCGCTAGTGAGTGCGCACGCTTAACCTGATCTTGCTGAGTTTTAGACAAGCTATTGTTATTTAATAACTCTTCTGCTTGATCGAAGCCAGCTTTTTGCGTTTTCAGTACATTATTGCTCGCCATTTCATTCTTGATTTCTTTCCCTGCTTTGAAAGAACCAAGGGCACCAATAATTGCGGTAGCACCCGCTAATACACCCGAAACGACTGCCATCGCGATCATTGCGCTTGCCGAGTTGTTGAGTTCTGCCGCTTGGCTTTCTAAACTCGCGACGTTTGCTTCAACAGCAATTTCACGTTGTAGCACTTGCTGCTCACGGCTCAGCTTTGATACTTGATACAACAATGTTAATAGCGTCAACGATTGTGATACCGCATCTGATGGTGACTTGATCACCTCCTCACCGTTAAGTGCTTTCATCGTTGTGCTCATTAATGAGCTCACCGTCGGCGCAAGAGCACTCATTAAGTTTGCAACAACTTGAGCTTGATTACTCACTGTAGGAGCTTTAGGTGTCTCTAACTGGTAGCGTGCTGCACCAGAAACACCTGACTCACTTTGGCTTTTAACGGCGCCCGCTTCAAGCTTTGTTTCCGGCGCTTTTTCTGCTTTGTTGGTTTTAATGGTGTCGCCTAAACCGTATAGTTCACCACGACCCGTTCCGCCTACTTTATCTAGCATAATAAACTCCTTATACCGTTGCAGGACGGCTTAACACCGTTTGCATAGTTTCACTTTTCGCTTGAATCATTTGCATGATGAGGCTCATCAGCTCTTGGAAGTCTTCCATCAACTTACCAATCTCTTCTTTGAGCTTATCAATGACAGCCTGGCTTAACGTCATTTTGGCTCGAAGGTCTGTGATATCAGCCTGAATCTCTGTCACGTGAGCATTGTTAGCAGCGTGGACACTGTCCGTTGCGCCTTTACCCACGTTGACGGCAAGATCGACGGTTTCTGCGCCATAACGAATCGCTTTCGCTGTTGTTGTCGCAGCTTTTGTGCCCATATCCGCCACTTTCGCCATGTTTGCAGCGGCTTTCGTAGCGATTTCCGTGACCTTTTGAGCTACCTTACCAGCACCTTTCGCTGCAAGTTTCGCGATACCGCCAGCTGCTGCACCACCAAACGTCACAACAGCTCCGATAACCGCGACGGCGATTTCTAATGCCATTACGACTTTGTTTAGCACATCGACATTTATGCCCGCTTCTTTTAGCGCATCTTGAACGGCTGGCTCTTGCAGCGCCATGCTCACTGCTCCCATAACGCCACCAGCGATCATAAGTGCACCGGCTGCTGCACCAACACCCGTTGCCACCATTACGGCACCAACAACAATAGAAACCACCGCACTGATCCAACCAAAGATCTTCGCTGCTAAGCCTGATTTTTGGGCTTCTTTTGCAGCGGCTTCCGATTCTTTGATTTTGTCTTGGTTTTCCACCATCTCTTTTTCGTGCTTAGCTTTTGCGACCTTCACTTCCTGAATTTTCAGCTCGTTTTGAGCACTTTTCAGTTTATCCGTGATAGCAGCAAGCTCTACTTCAAAATCATCAGCAGATCCTGCGATGATTTTGACGGCAATCGAACCTGTTTGGTCTGCAACTGCATGGAGAGATTTTGCAATGGTATCGACGATCTTTTGCAGCTGTGCCATGGCTTTTAGCGTCAAATCATTCACTTTGTCACTAACAGCTGCGTTAGGTGCATCTAACTGAACTTTTACTTTTCCGGTGTTCAGTACATCTGCATCTTTACTCTTCACGTTTTCTACCGTCACAGAAGGCGTCGCTGTAGACGCCGTTTTCTGCACGTTATCTAACGTGGCTTGGCCAGATTCAGGGCTATAAACCTGTGTCTGGATGCGGTCAAGTGCAATAGAACTCATAGTCTAATTACTCCTTTTTATTTCTCACCGCTTCTAACATGATGCCTGCACGCTCATGCAAATCTGCATATTGTGATTTTCCGGCAGACATCTCCTTCGCGCTGTAAAACCCACTCTCTGCTTCTGTCAGTTGTTCCAGTTTCAGGTGACATTCAGCAGAGTGAAAAGGTGGGCGTGGATCATTTACGTCCACTAGCGCTGCGTAGCTGTAGGCGTCTATTGCCTGCAGATACTCACCCAACTCCTGACGAGCCGCGCCAAGGCCAATGAAAAATCGCGCCTGATAATGATCAAGCATGCTGAGTAATTGAAATACTTTCGCTGCTTGCTCAATCTTTCCCGATTGGAAAAAGTTGTAACCTACGGCATAAATATGTTCGATGGTGTCCTGAGACACATCGTGCAACATTTTTAGTGTGCCTCCCTCTTCCAGAAAAGACAGCAGCTCTTCTGCTTGCATTTGGGATGGATCGGTCGCGTTTGTTTTAGTCATGGTTGGTTATCCTTAAATGGCTCGTAGGATTTCTTGTAAAATACTGTGGTACTTCTGAACAAACTTGTTCATCGCTTCAACGGTCGAGTTGTATTGAGAACTGGTGTCGTTCAGCTCAGTGGTTTTGATTTGCACTTCATCGTTAAGCAACTTGGATTTAGCACTGACAGAACTAGAAAAATTAGACAGTTTTTTCGACTTCTCTTCGTCTTGGTACGACGCACCATCACCGATAGTAATACCTTGTGTTTGAAGGAAGTCTCGATGGTTTGTTATCTTATTATCCGTCAAATACTTGTACTCAAGTGAAGCTTCAAAATCCGTTTGATTACTATAGTTAAAGTCACTCGCTTTGAAGTTACTTTCTGGATATCCCGGCTTATAAACCCCATCAACACTTTGCGTAGAGTGAATTTTTGATTGCACAACACCAAAAACTTTAAGCTGTATTGTGAGATCCTCTAATGCCTCTTTCTGGTCATTACGTTTCTCTAAACGGTTAACACGACGCTCATTTAGTGCAAGCAGCACTTGCTCATCAAAACGGTCTCCAATGCTGGACTCAACAACGGCCAACAAATCACGAGCCGTTAGAGAGTGCTCTGCTCTCACCTCGCGATCCGCTTTCTCTTTGTCGGTGATATTGAGTAGACGCTCTTTCAATGCCCCTAAGTTTTTGCGCAATGCCTCGTATCGCTCAGTAAATGAAGCCCCGGTAGATTCACCTTTTACTATTTTTTCAAACTGTAATCGGATATCTCGTTCGGTGTTTTCTTTGATCAAATTAACTTGAGCTGCCGTTATTTGTGTCTTTTGGACATCGGCTATCGCGCTGTCCTGGTAAAAGTCATCGATTTCTATATTTGTTAAACTCACCGCGAAGTTGGCGAACAGACTAGAAAGGGTCAAAGGCTCAGTTCCACCAATGACAGTATTAAGTGCTGCTTTTAGATTGTTCGTTCCACTCGCCTCACCATAAGCTGCGCTATATTGGCCTTTCACTTGAGCGGCCATTTCATCTAACGCTTCTTTAAGCTGCTGTTTAGAAATACCAGGAGTCCAGGTAATTCTGCTAGCTAGCGCACTTGCGTCATCGGTGCTTAAAGTAATACCAATGCCTTGAAAACTACTTTTTAATTGAGCTGAGACTTGAAGGGCGAAACTCTCTTTAGTCAACAGAAAGTCCGAGCTCTTCAGTTGCGCGAGATTAACGGAACCTAAGCTACTAAAGGCATTGCGAAGAAAAGAAATAGAAGCATCTCTCACTTCACGGGAGCCCATTTGATTAGCAAGCTCTGCAACAAAAAGAGAAATTTCTTTGGTGGCATTAGCCAGTTCTGTCTCAGAGAGGTTGGCGATCTGCTCCGCTTGGTTACTCTGAGTGCCCAAATTAAATTGACTAACAAACTCAGTAGATAACGAGCTATCTACGTTTTCCGTCAGTAACTTACTAAACCAAGCCTGAAACTGATTTGATAGCGTTTGGTTTGTTTGAGCATTAAACTCGGCTGCGGTTAATTCGCCATCTGAGTTAGCACTTTGTAGCGACTTTATCCAAACAGATGCGGTGTCGGTCAATGATATACCAGCAAACGCGTTATTTTTCGCTTTTAGGTTTTCAAGCGTATCAACATAAAGCGCGATGCTTTGTGATTCCGTTTGTCCCGAGATAGTTGGCAATGAAGAGATTAGAGAGGCAAGTTGCTGAGTCTCAGCTTCACCCAGTACAGGGGTAAATGCCTCTATCAAGTTTTGTTGGAAAGTGGGTAATGGTGCACTACTCGCAGCTGTGTCTGTTGCTCCTGTCGTAGAGCCAGTCGTTTTCATATTCGTCATTTCCAAACCTCTAAATCATCATGCCGCGCATCACTGTGGGACGCTTTCTGCGTTTACCTGACGTACCTTGTAGCTGAGTTTGTTGTTGCCGGCGGCGCTGGACTTCGTCTATTAGCTCTTGCTCTGCACGTTTCATGGTATCTACTGGCGCTTTTATGCCGCCAAGTAAAACATCCCCCGCAACAGGACCAACACCTAAGCCTTCCAATAGCTCGTTAAAAATATCGGTTCTGTCTTCAGCTTTTCTAATGGCAAGCTCAGCGTTCTCAATCGCATCGGTAAACGGTTGCTTCATCTTGATTCCTATCTTAAAGCGGGTCATCTCATCGGTGCTGTCAGTAACAGTCGTGAGTTTTTACTTTTTCAACTTTTTCAAAGGTCTATAATCTGCTAGGCGTAAACAGTACCAGTCGTCTAGCTCATCATGGCTTGCACCGCATGCTTTTAGATAGAACTGTGCCAATCGCTGGCTGCTCATGTTGCTACCACGTAACACATCGACATTGCCGCGAATGACCCAATCGGAGGGATAAAGTTGAATGGCATGTTCAGCCAAGAGAAATAAGCCGGCAAAGGGGTTACTCAACCCCAATTTTGGACGAACGCGTTTCAGAAGAACGATGATGATTTCACCGTCCTCCACCCGAAAAACGAGCTCTAAGCCTTCAACTTCAATTCGATAACCAAGTTGAATTTCACTTTGTTGCCAAAAGTATGGCGTCACTTCGATCCCCGCTTGCGCCAGCGAGAGTATTAGTTTTGTTTTCATTACATCCCCACCCTTCCAAGTGGCTGAATATTGATTTGCTGGGTTAGTTCTTGAAATGACAAAACGGGCAGATCGTAGTATTCCGATTCAATAAGCTTTCGCACATATCGGCGTACATCCATAGACACAACTAGCACAGGTTTGTTCGGCATGCGGCTTAAGTCACCAATGGTCTGTTTCACATCACTGACAAATTGTTGCGTTACTGACGGATCTAACGCCAAGTAACTCCCTGCTGAGGTTTGACGAATACCGCTGCGTATTGTGTCTTCGAGATTTTGATCCAATAAGTAAGCGGGCAACATGTTTTGTCCGCTCGCGTATTTGTAGCAAATGTAACGTTTTAAGCTAGAACGAATGTACTCCGTCAGCTGTACAACATCTTTCTCTTTTTGGCCCCACTCAACCATCGCTTCCAAGATCACGCGAAGGTTTCGGATAGAAATGTCTTCAGAAACCAAGCGTTGCAAGATTTCCGTCATTTTTTGCAACGGAACAATACGCTGGGCCTCTTTGACTAGCTCCGAATAACTGCCTTCCATCTGCTCCAACAGATAACGCGTCTCCTGAATACCAATAAAGTCTTGTGCGTACTCCTTGAGAACATGAGACAAGTGGTACGTTAAAATCCTGTCGGGTGTGAGAAAACCGACATGACTGGCTACGAGTTTTTGCTCATAACTCTGTGCCACCCAAATGCTAGAAATACCGGGTAGAAAATCTTCATCTTGCTCATAAGGCACGCCTAATAAGTCGATCTGCTCATTCCCTTCTGTCACCAAGAGTTGGTCTTTTACAATTCGTCCTCGTGCAACCGGAACTTCTTGTAACTGAATTAAATATTCGCCATTTTGCATCCCCTCGTTAAAACGCAGGTGGATACCCGGGAAAGGCACGCCGAGGTCGAGATATAGTGCGCGCCTCACCCTTGCTAGCTCTTCATTTAATGCGACCGCTTCCAAGCTTTCCTGAAGGCTCGCGTCAAGATCAATCAACAACGGGACCGTCATGGCGAACTCTTCTTGCTCACCTAACTTACCTTTGCTGTTTCTAGAAGGCGTGGGTTTGCTTGGCTTCGCTGCTGGCGAACCGGCCCCTTGCGAAACAAAGCTTGATAAGTCGGTGCTATCTGATTCAGCTTGTTTTTTCTGTTGATAGAAAAGGAAGAAACCACCACCACCAACCACGGCGGCCAAGACCAGAAAAGTGATTTTTGGAAACCCAGGGATGAGTGCGAACAGCACCAAAAGCACACCACCAATAAGAAGCGCACGTGGCTGAGCAATCACCTGCCCACCAATATCCGATCCAAGATCAGAAGAGTCTTCATGAGAAACACGCGTCACGATAATACCGGCGGTAATCGCGATAAAGAGTGCCGGGATCTGCGATACCAAACCATCGCCAACGGTCAAAATCGCAAACAACTCAAGTGCTTCAGAAGCACTCATGCCTTTTTGCGTTACCCCGATCGTGACACCACCTAAGATGTTGACCACAATGATGACCAGACCCGCAATGGAGTCGCCTTTAACGAACTTCATCGCGCCATCCATCGAGCCATACATTTGGCTTTCTTTTTCAATCAGTGATCGTCGGTGCCTAGCTTCGTGTACGTCAATTACTCCGGCACGCATGTCACCGTCAATACTCATCTGCTTACCAGGCATCGCATCGAGTGAGAAGCGCGCACTAACTTCTGCTACCCTCTCTGAGCCTTTGGTGATCACCATAAACTGAACAATGGTAATGATCAGGAACACAACGATACCGACCACTAAGTTACCGCCCACAACGAAGTTACCGAATGTATAAACGATTTGACCAGCATCGCCTTGTAGCAAGATCAAGCGGGTTGTCGTGATAGATAAAGACAGACGAAACAATGTCGTGATCAATAGCACCGCAGGAAATGCAGAGAACTCAAGTGGCGTGGTGATGTAAATCGCTAACATAAGCAGCACCACCGCAATGCTCATGTTGGTGCCAATCAGCACATCCACCAGTGCGGTAGGAAGTGGCAATATCATCATAAAGACGATCGCGAGTAACATCACCGCAAGCATGATGTCTTTGCGTTGCCCTACTTTGTTTAGAATATCGATCAACTTATTCATGTGATTCACTATTTAAAGATTGCAGATAGCGTCGGTGCGCTTGGCGTGCCCCATCGACGTCATTTTGTTTCCAACGCGCTTGGCTTAAACAAAACCAGAGTCCTGCCGAGTCAGGATGAAGGTCGGATTTTAATAAGTGCTCACACACCTCAATCGCCCGGGTATATCGACCACTTTGTAAACACGCCACAGCAAGTGTTTGCATCGCCTCTTTGTGCTGCGGTTCTACTTCTAGAACCGCATCGAGAATAGAAATGGCATGCTCTGGCTTTTGGTATTGAACTTGTAGCGCAGCGTGAACAAGTAAGAGTTCAATGTCTTTGGATCTCAACATGTTGGTTAGACCTGAATAAGGAGATTGAGCGCCATAGTGAGGTAACGCTGATCAAGTTGTGTACTTTGTAGCGTTTCAGATGCTTTGATAAAAGAAGCGGAGCCTGAGTCCTGTGCAAGAACTTGCAGCTGAGCCAACGTTTCATCAAATTGTTGACGGTATTTTTCTGGACGCAACAACTCTGAATGCAGCAGCTTGGGCTTAGTTAACGCGATGAGATATTGGTCTGAAGGCCGGAGGTCATAGAGCTTCTCTAAATGTGTAGCGACCGCCTGCCCATCAGGAAGCAATTGAAATCGTTCTGGGAAATCGGCCTTAACTTCACTATGAGTAACATGCGTAAAGGCTTCGATGCCTACGTTTAAAGTGCTGACTCGAGTCATGAGCCTGCCACATCGTTATGCAGACGAGCCAAAAGCGTAAACGCTTGCTCTAAGGTCGGAAGTGTTACTTCTTCTCCTTTTAGCCTTGCTGAAAAAACCAGAGTTTGTTCATCTAACAAGCCGGTTTTAATTTCGAAAGGCCAGCCTTGATCGGCATGACACAAACACAGTGCACTTTGAATCATGTCACTGGTTTGATGCCAAGATAACGCTCGAGACAACATCAAGAATAACTGCTCACCCTGTCGCTCAATATGCAGCGTACCACTTTGCTCAAAATCCAGCTGCACCCGTCCAGCTGATGAGAAATCGACGGCATCGAGCCCCATTCCTCGGCAAAATTCATCGACGGATGCATCAATCCAACTCATCTTCCCACGCTTTCTCTTCTTCTATATCAATGGCTTCGTCTAGCGCCTTTTGTACCGCTTGGATTAAATTCTGTCGTTGTTCTTCATCGGCGAATACGTCAATTGGGATTGCGCGAACTAACTTATGGAACTCTCGAAAAAAATCGATTTTTTGTTCTACCGCCGTCAATTCCATTGCGTTGGCGACTTTCCATATCTCATCACTGCTTACCCATCGCTGCTCTACCAACGCAATCACATCAGCCATCAAATTAGAAACTTGATAAGCCATAATTCGTCCTTTCCGGTTTAAACATTTGGAACAGCTGACTCACACGATCTTGCAACGTATTTAGAGTTTTGAGTTTTTGCATATCGGACATCAACCACTTCAACTTAACCGAATCGATACTGCTACCTTGAACACTAAGATCTGCACTCATGCCTTGCAGCATAAAGTCAACAGCGGTCGATACCTCCTGCTCACCAAAGCGCGCCACAACATCTTGATAAGCCGCGCCGAGCCCTTGATAACTATGAACGGTATCGCGGTAGAAGCCGCGCAGCTGATGCAAAGAGCTAAACTCTTGCTCTTGGCTGTATTCATCAGCAAAATTTGAGACACGGATTTCCGTATCAATTTGAGACCATGTATCTGGGTTTTGCTCGATTCTTAGAAGTGCTTGGTCAATCAGCGCTAGTAGGTGTTTACTTTCTGGACTCGCACTCAAAAACTTTTTAACGGCTTTTAGGGCGAGGTATTGATGGCTTTTCTCCTCGGAAAACCCATTCAAGTAGGCTTGTAATTGCGCGATGGTCGAGATATTTCCTCCCGCCATTTTTGTAGCCAAATCTTTGATCTTTTGATTCTTTTCAAGATCAGGGACTTTTCTTAAATAGTCCGAAACGAGTTCATGTGCTTCATTAACTCGAACACCACTGTCTTTCACTTTGCGCTTGGTCAGATCTTTCTCTGCTTTTTCGGAACCGAGTGAAGTGAGTTCTTCCATCGCATCAAAAAGTGATTGTGTGGCATTGTGAACACGGACGGTTTCACCGCGATAATTGCCTTTTTGTGAAACGTCGGGGCGAGACGATTCCAACCCGTTTTGGATAGACGCATCAAACTTTGGATTTGTTGCGATATGATTGTTGATAATACTCATTCACTTGCACTCCTTCCGCACAATACAGGCGAATTATAGGAAGTGCGCTTTGTTGAAGCTGTCAAAATCAGACGTGTTTTTTTAGTGCACTTTCAGTTTTCTAAAAACTCCCGACTGATATTCACTATAAATTGATTCTTATACTTTCTATCCTCTCAGCATCAATCATTGCGCATATTTTTACCTTGAACGATTTCTCATACATCACTGATATCCAACAATCTGCGATTAAACACACGCGTTTGATCCAAATTCGCGGGCGCGTTACACAAGTCACCGGCACCATTATTAAAGCTGTCGTCCCTGGCGTTCGTGTAGGTGAACTGTGTGAGTTGCGTAATCCCGATCAAACTCTGTCTTTGTTAGCGGAAGTGGTTGGCTTCCAGCAGCATCACGCTTTGCTCACTCCGTTAGGAAATATGTTTGGGATTTCCTCAAATACAGAAGTAAGCCCAATGGGTAAAATGCACGAAGTGGGTGTTGGCGACCACCTGTTAGGTACAACGCTTGACGGGCTTGGACGTCCTTTCGACGGTACGCAGAGTCAGGAACCAAGTGCTTGGTATCCTGTTTATCGCGATGCGCCACCACCAATGCAACGTAAACTAATTGAAAAGCCAATCTCTCTTGGCGTTCGATCCATTGATGGGCTACTGACCTGTGGTGAAGGTCAGCGCATGGGTATTTTTGCAGCGGCCGGCGGGGGTAAAAGTACCCTACTGGCAAAACTGATTCGCTCCGCAGAAGTTGACGTGACCGTTCTCGCCTTAATTGGTGAACGCGGACGCGAAGTGCGCGAGTTTATTGAGCATGACCTAGGCGAAGAAGGAATGGCCAAATCGGTTTTAGTGGTCGCTACCTCTGATCGTCCAGCAATGGAGCGCGCCAAAGCCGCTTTTGTTGCCACTTCTATCGCAGAATATTTTCGTGACCAAGGTAAACGCGTGCTACTGCTGATGGATTCTGTAACGCGTTTCGCCCGCGCACAGAGGGAGATTGGACTAGCCGCAGGCGAGCCACCAACACGACGTGGCTATCCGCCTTCCGTTTTCGCCGCTTTGCCAAAGCTGATGGAACGAGCTGGACAATCAGACAAAGGATCAATTACAGCACTGTACACCGTGTTGGTGGAAGGTGACGACATGACAGAGCCTGTCGCGGATGAAACTCGCTCCATTTTAGATGGGCACATCATTCTCTCGCGTAAACTTGCCGCAATGAACCATTACCCTGCGATTGATGTACTTCGGTCAGCAAGCCGAGTGATGAATCAAATCGTTGAATCCGATCATCAGGCGTCTGCTGCTCATATTCGCGAAATGTTAGCTAAGTATGAAGAAGTTGAACTGCTAATCAAAATTGGCGAATACCAACATGGCGCAGATAGTCGAGCGGATTTGGCCATTGCACAAAGTGATGATATACGCGCCTTTTTACGCCAAGGCACTCATGAACCAAGCGATCTTGATGGCGCTATCGCTCAACTTAAAGGGATGGCGAAACAATGATAGAACGCTTATTAGAAATCAAAAAAATTCGCGCTGAACGTGCGGATAAAGCCGTCAAGCGTCAAGAATACCGAGTGTCAAACGCCGCAGCACAGGTTCAAAAGGCCGAACGTTCTGTCGCGGACTATCACGTTTGGCGCCAGGAAGAAGAAGAGCGACGTTTTGCTAAAGCAAAACAACAAACGCTCGTTCTCAAAGAGCTAGAAACATTAAGACAAGAAGTCGCGTTGTTAAGAGAGAGAGAAGCCGAACTTAAACAACGTGTGGCCGAGTCAAAAAAAGCGCTTGAAATCGAACGCTCGGCACTTAAAGAAAAGCAAAAAGAGGCGCGACAAGCCCATAAAACCAAAGAAAAATTCGTTCAGTTGCAGCAACAAGAAGTCGCGGAAAAATCGCGAGAAAGGCAATACCAAGAAGAACTCGAACAGGAAGAGTTTCGCACTGTCGACATTATCTAAAGGTTCACTATGCGCATTACCCCAACAACTGAAACATCGAATACGCTGCACAAATCAACGCCAGAACAAGCACCTCTCGAGAAGGAGGCCGAGCTTCAATCACAATTCGAGCATGCAATGACGAAGAAGCCTAGCAAGGGAAAGGAGTCTATCGTTGCGAATCCCCAAAAGAATCATACTGGCGAAGAAGACATACCGCTAAGGCATAAGACATCTCAAGGTCTAGATAAGAAACATAACCTATCGAACCAAGAAGCCAACGCTGACAAAAACATCTCCACTTTAAAAGGTAAAAGTGACGTCGTCACTAAGAGAGACGTAGAGAAATCGAAAGACGACGCAGCAAATAGCGAAGAAATAATTAGTGAAAACAATAAATTGCTTAAACATGATGGAAAAAGCGATGGCGACACAGTTCTAAGCTCCCCTTCTACCGAGCGTGTTGATTCTCACTTTCAAGCTCAAGCTCATTTGAAAGATGATAAACCGACGCCGATGGATAAACATACCTCACCGGATTGTCTCTCTACGCTTGAATCTGGCTTGCTCCCCCAAAGTGCGACAGCGACAGAGCTCGCCCAAGATGGGATTAACATTGTTGGCTTAACGAAAAAGCAAACTGAAACAGCGCACAATAAGCGTGCAACTCCGCCGCTACAGAATACAGGCAAACGATCAGACCAAACTGATGGCCTGCCTGAAACCAAGCCCCTTGAAAAAATCGAGACGAAAAGCGCACTAGTCGCCGTGAAAACGGATGAAGAAAAAGTACCTTCTCAACCCTTTGCAAGTGCGGTAACACAAGGCGATGTCATCCTAAAAAGTGTTGCTTCGCAGGCTCAACCAAGCCCAACGCGAGACGTAAACCAATTACTCCAGCAATTGGTGGACAAAATCTATGTTGCTCTGCCAACCGCATCGGACAACAAAGAGGTTCGGCTGTTTCTAAGTGAAGGACAATTAAAAGGTGGCGAAATCCACATCAAGTTGGACGCTCAAGGGTATAGCGTGACGATTCGACAAGAGCATGCCCTTTCCATTATTAGCCAGCAAGCTAGACAAGATCTTGCTGAACGGCTAAACCGATTCTGCGGTGAGCAGCCACTTCGCTTAGCGATCAGCGAGCAAACTCAACAGCTCGATCAACAACAACATGAACAACAACACTCACGCCAACAACGCAGCGTGTATGAAGAATGGCAAGCGGAGAATGACCTATGACGCCGTTAATAATACCCAAAGTGGATGCAGAAAGTATCGCGCTTAGCAATCAACTTTGTGCAAAACAGTGCCACTTCCAAGGGACTGATGGTCAGAGCGTATCGATTACTGTTGCTCAAATCCCTTCATTTGAAGGGTTCCGTTTAACCACGTTGATCGGAGGGCAAACCCTACAAGTAGACTTTTCTCGTGCGCAGCTCCAACATTGGCTGAAATCGACCTTAAATGCTACTGCGTTTGAGTCCCTACCTAACTCCCTCCAGTTAGCACTTTTGAGCTCACAGATAGAACCGCATAGTGAGGCAATCAAAGCGCTATTTGGTCAGTTACCCATTCTTAGTCAACTACAGCCGTTAGAGGCGAGCCTGGCCCAAGAGCATACTTTAATGTTAACCCTCAATAAGCCTAACGGCTCTCTTTGTTTGTGGGTTAGCGAAGGATCAAACGTGTTGTTGGATGCGCTACCAAACAGCGCTGCTCTACAAGCTCGACACCTCGCTTTACCTGTGTGGTTAAGTCTTGGAAGGACCCATTTAACGTTAAGCGAATTTAATTCGCTCGAGCTGGGAGATGTCATCTTTTTTGACGATGGTTACATCGCCAAGCAACAAGCCATTTTTCAAGTATCTAACCAGAATCTCTGGCGCTGCCAGCTAGATGACCAAACTCTTCACATTATTGAAAAAGAAACCAATATGAATGACGTAAACACTTCAGAAATGTTAACCGACCACCAGCAACTGCCTGTGGAACTCACGTTTGATATCGGCCATCAAACCATCACGCTAGAGCAGCTTAACCAGCTTCAGCCAGGGTACGTATTCGAGCTAAACCAGCCTGTATCTAAGCCGGTAACATTGCGTGCCAACGGCAAAATCATTGGTGAGTGTGAACTGGTTAATGTTAACGAACATTTAGGTGTGCGCGTAGTGGAGCTGTTCGGTGGCACGCAGGAGCCAGCATGATCCAGTTACCTGACGAGCTCAATCTCATTGTCAGCTTAGCACTGCTGGCACTGATCCCATTTATTGCGATGATGGCGACGTCGTTTGTAAAACTCGCCGTTGTATTCTCACTGCTGCGTAACGCTCTCGGTGTACAGCAAATTCCGCCGAATATGGCGCTTTACGGATTGGCTATCATTCTGTCAATTTTCATCATGGCTCCCGTCGGGTTTGAAACCTACGACTACGTAAAGCAGCATGATATCTCCCTTGAAGATTCTGCAAGTGTAGAAGGCCTCATTGAAAGCGGTTTACAGCCTTATCGAGAATTTTTGAAAAAGCATATTCGGGAAACCGAAGCCATATTCTTCACTGATGCTGCACGCACATTGTGGCCACAGAAGTACGTAGACCGTTTAGAGTCGGACAGTTTATTGCTCTTACTGCCCGCATTTACCGTCAGCGAGCTTACTCGCGCTTTTGAAATTGGCTTTCTGTTGTACTTACCGTTCATCGCTATTGACCTAATTGTGTCGAATATCCTACTCGCGATGGGGATGATGATGGTATCGCCAATGACGATTTCCCTCCCCTTCAAATTGTTGCTTTTTGTCTTGCTTGACGGCTGGACAAAGCTCACCCACGGCTTAGTGTTGAGTTACGGTTAATCACGGAGAAAGTATGCATTCTGCTGAAATCATTCATTTCACGACTCAAGCATTAACCCTAGTGTTGTACTTGTCATTACCGCCGATTTTAGTCGCAGCATTGGTTGGTACATTGGTGTCGCTTATTCAGGCGTTAACTCAGGTCCAAGAACAAACGTTAGGCTTTGTGGTCAAGCTTATCGCGGTCATTATTACGCTGTTCGTCACAACGCAATGGCTAGGGGCAGAGCTCCACGCCTTCGCCTCGCTTGCTATGGATAAAATTCCTCAAATACGATGAGTTATCACGACTTACACCAGACTTTATTTTTGTACAGCCTGACGTTACCTCGGTTAATGGCGTGCTTCATCTTTTTGCCTATTTTGAGCAAGCAAATGCTAGGCGGCACCATGGTGAGAAATGGTGTGCTTTGCTCACTCGCGCTGTTTATATTTCCGATGATTAATCAGCAAAGCTTGCCCGCAGAAACCGACGGCATTTGGCTGATAATGATTTTGGGTAAGGAGGTATTAATTGGGCTATTGATAGGGTTTGTTGCTGCTATCCCTTTTTGGGCGATAGAAGCGGCCGGTTTTCTGGTCGACAACCAACGTGGGGCTGCCATGGCAAGTATGTTTAACCCAACGCTAGGCTCACAATCCACACCAACAGCGGTATTACTGACCCAAACGTTGATTACCCTGTTCTTCTCTGGCGGGGGCTTTGTCACTTTTATCTATGCGTTATTCAAAAGCTATACATCTTGGCCGATCGTGGACTTTTTCCCAACCGTTAGCGACGCATGGGTGAGCTTCTTCTACGCGCAATTTGAACAGCTTATGTGGCTTGGTGTGTTGATGTCCGCTCCACTAGTGTTGGCAATGTTTCTTGCTGAGTTTGGTCTGGCGCTTATCAGTCGTTTTGCACCGCAATTGAATGTTTTTTTCCTTGCCATGCCAATAAAAAGTGCCATCGCGAGTGTTTTACTGATCGTGTATCTCGGAATTATGATGGATCACTTTGAAGTACAGTTTTACGGCATTACCCGATTCGCAGAACAACTCAATACCATTTGGCAATAACGCTTAGGATTCTTTATGAGTGCAGAAAAAACAGAGCAACCCACCGCAAAAAAGTTACGCGATGCTCGACAGAAAGGTCAGGTTGCCAAAAGCCAAGAAATCGTATCGTCTGCATTAATTTTGGCGCTCATAATTGTACTGTTTGCGTTCGCCGATTATTACATGTCGCACATCTCAGCGCTTATTCTCCTACCAAGTAAGCTTGCTTATCAGGGTTTCCAAGATGCGCTAGTCGATGTCGCTATCGCCATCGCAAAAGAAATTGCCTATCTACTCGCTCCGATTATTCTGGTTGCTGCACTCGTCGCCATCTTTTCCAATATGGGGCAGTTCGGATTCCTATTTAGTGGTGAATCCGTTAAACCCGACATCAAAAAGATCAATCCCGTCGAAGGGGCCAAACGCATTTTTTCCCTTAAGAGTGTGATTGAGTTTATCAAGTCGATCCTTAAAGTCTCTCTTCTTTCCTGCATTATCTGGGTGACATTACGCGGTAACATCAACGCTTTAATGCAAATTCCAACTTGTGGGCTAGAATGTGTCCCGACCATTACTGGCGTCATGATTAAACAATTAATGATTATCTCTTCGGTAGGCTTCATCGTCATCGCTGCCGCAGATTTTGCGTACCAGAAATTTGATCACACGAAAAAGCTCAAAATGAGCAAGGACGAAGTGAAACGCGAATACAAAGAGATGGAAGGCAGTCCAGAAATAAAAAGCAAACGTCGTCAGTTGCACCAAGAGCTACAAGCCTCCAATCAACGCGAAAACGTTAAACGTTCTAATGTATTAGTTACAAACCCAACACATATCGCGGTTGGCCTTTATTACAAGAAAGGCGAAACGCCCCTGCCCGTCATCACTTTGATGGAAACCGATGCGGTAGCCAAACGTATGGTCGCAATCGCTAAAGAGGAAGGCGTGCCTGTGATGCAAAAAGTCCCTCTTGCTCGTGCACTATACGCCGACGGTAACGTCGACCAGTACATCCCAAGCGATCTTATTGAGGCAACTGCGGAAGTGCTTCGTTGGTTGGCTTCGTTAGAGTCCGAGGCGGACTAACAAACCACATCCCATTCAAGATCTGGGCTTACAACTGCCCAGCTTTCAACCTCGATACTTTCAACGCTATAATGCGGTATCCTTTAACTGTATGTTGTTTTTATGAAATCTAGCTTAAGCATTCGCTCCTACACGAAACGTATGAGCCGACATACTCATAGTGATTATCATCAACTCGTGCTTCCTCTCCAGGGCAACATACAGATTGATATGGATAGTTATGTCGGAAAGGTGGCGGTTGGCGACTGCATAGTCATCCCCAAAAGTTGTGCTCACGGTTTTAATGCCGAAGAGTCATCACGCTTTATTGTTGCGGATATGACCACTTTGCCCACTCATTTGATGGATAGTAGTGTGGCTGTGTTTTCGATTAGCCCGCCTCTACTGAGCTTTATCCAGTTTGTCGAAAAGCAACTTGAGTATCAGGTTAATGATGAAATTGAAAACTCAATGGTTGCAACCTTCTATCTGTTGCTGGAGCAGCAAAAGCGGTCTCGCTCCGTGGATTCGCGTATTCGAGATGTACAGGCTGTGATCGCCGAGCAGCTTGATCAGCCACTCACCATTGCCTCATTAGCGAATGCCGCTTGCTTGAGTCCGACGCAGTTTAAAAAGCTTTTTAAAGAGCAATTAAAAGTAAGCGTCCATAAGTACATTACACTACAACGTATGGAAAAAGCCAAAGCACTATTGACTCATACAGACCTTCCAGTTCAGTTGATAGCTGAACGAGTTGGCTATAGTGACCTTTCCGCGTTTAGTCGACGGTTTTCAATGCATTTTGGCATGTCTCCTAGAGAGTTTTCCCGATAGTCACTAAAATAGTCTTCTGGAACAAGTATTCCGTCTTTTCAGCACAAAAACCTCTATCGCTTTCTTTTATTCTTTCTACCCTAAAACAGCCATTCACTAGGTAGAAATTACAGTGTTAAAAAAACATTTCACCGACTATCAATTAGGAACTTTATCCATACTTTTTGCTTCAACCCTGTGGGGAACGACGGGCACCGCTGCCAGCTTGGCACCGGATGTCAGTGCTCTCGCCATTGGCGCATTTTCTATGGGTATTGGTGGATTTATGCAAGCATGTCTGTCTGCGAAGTCACTGAAGAGAGATTTTCGAAAAGTCGTACATAAGAAGAAAACGTTACTGGTTAGTATTATCGCCTTAGCCACCTACCCACTGGCTTTTTATTCATCAATGCGATTCGCCGGTGTGGCTATTGGTACGGTTGTTTCTATCTCCACTGCACCTTTCTTTTCTGCTTTGTTAGAGTGTCTCTTTAGCCGAAATCAGACCATAACCAAGCGCTGGATGATGAGTTTCGCAATCGGGGTCATTGGCATTACCTTGTTGCTGGCTTCTGAGTCATCCGCAAATAGCTTATTTGATCAGGATATGAAGCATTGGGGTGTATTACTTGGCCTATTGGCAGGTCTGACGTACGCCATTTACTCATGGGGAGTAAAGGCTATGATTGACCACGGCATTGAATCGCAAACGGCCATGGGAAGTGTTTTTGGTATTGGTGGAGTTTTGCTTCTACCAACACTTTTCATCACGGGTGATAATCTATTTGCATCGTCAACTAATACGACGGTCATGCTCTACATGGCCTTGATTCCAATGGGGTTAGGTTACGTCGCTTTTGGGTTTGGGTTACGATTTGTTACAGCCAGTGGAGCTAGCATACTCACGCTATTTGAACCTGTTATCGCAGCAGCACTAGCAGTTGCGATTGTTGGGGAAGAAATTTCTTTCATTGGTTGGGTTGGTATAACGTTGACACTTGTGTGTTTGTTTCTTCAGTCGAAAAGTTAAATTCAACCGATATTAGCCAGCCCCAAAAAGGAACGCTGACGGTAGATAAAGTAAGGAGCAGCACCTACTCCCTACTTTACCATTTGAAATTACACCCAGCCTTCTGCCAAGTACATCAATCGCAATTGACTTGGTGAGCCTAATTTTTCTAGCGCATCTAACTGGACGTCACTCAGGTTTGGGCATTTATCAAGATAAACCCGTCCGTTTGCTGCATCTAGGGGGAGCTTGTAGGTGAGCTTTTCGTTGATTTTACTTGCTTCCCCTTTATCAATCGCTCGAACAGCTGGCATGAGCCAATCCCAATCTTCTCCTAACAGTTTTTTAAATGCCCCGTTAGCAATAGACTCGGTTTTACTTGGTGCATCCTCTGGGCTTAGCTTCAAGATAGAGTCTACGTCAGGGACCAAGTGCTCACTTGGTTCTGAACCCAACATCTTTTTCAGTGTTAATCGAGCGGCTTCCATCTCTTGTGCCTCTTTAGGCGCTTGAGGAGAAGTCATTGCAGTATCCTCCTTAGGGCCAAGGTACGCCATTAATGCGCGGACAGAAGCCGGATCTTGCATACTGAAGGTAAAGTCTCCTTTTGCATTGGAAACTTCAAGTCTAGGTAAAACACCAGACATTTCGCCTTGCATAAGTTGCTCTTTTACTTCCGTATTTAACCCGTATGCCCCAGCTTGGTTCGCCACAAAGCCACCGCCGCTCATGATAGCAGTCGTTGCCGCAGAACCGATTGCCTCTTTTGCTATCGGTGTGACGCCCACCGTTGCTACAGAGCTAACACCGAACGTGCCCAGGCTCCCCGTCGCCATACCTAACGTAGCTCCAATGCCACCTTCAGCCGACAGTATCGCATGACCTTGAGCCAAGGTTTGCTGCATCGGCATAGAAAGACGTTGATCTCGCCCTGGCAGCTGTGAAATTTGTTCTAACTGATGATGGTAAGCCTCAGCATCACCATTTACGGCCGCTTTGTGCAGCTCTCGACCTGTAGAAATCAATAAGCCAACGCCAGGTAATGCCAAGTTAATAACGGCGTTCACACCAGAACCTTTTAGCTTTTCTTTGCCCATCTGTAACAGTTCAGCAGCGAAGCCATCCATTTTTCCTGGATACTGGGCTTCTAAACTCACCTGCATACGCGGATCTTTGCTGATCGCATCAAACGTATTTTTAAGCTGCTGGTACGTATCGCTGCTCACTTTTATTTCATCCAATAGGCTGACAACTTCTAAGACTTTACGCTCAGTAAGTGGCTCACCGCGATAGCCTGAAGGACTCACTAGGGAGTAAGCCAACAGCGCAACCTCAGGTTTTTCTTGCTTAAGTAGCGCCTGCTTTAAATCAAGGTGAGTTTTGATGTTTTCTTGGAAAAACTTAGTGTATTTGCTTCTCAATACGCCTTCGTGAATAGAAGCAAACTTATGACCTTTGTGGAATGTGGAAGGTTCTTTTACTTCACCTCTTTTACTGATCACTCGGTCATCTTTTTGCGCAGCAACTGCACGAAACTGTTCTAGATCAGGTACTGGGCTTTGGCTGATTTTTTGTGTTGTATTAACCATTTTTCTCTCCTACACACGAAGTGATTGAACATGAGCTTGTTCATGATTAGAGGTGGTTGGAATCGCTTGTTCCAACATTGCGAAACGCGCTTGCCACAGCTCGGCCTGTTCAATAACTTCGTGAAACCAAGCGGTAAGGTTCGTCGTATTTAGATGCTCAACGGGTTTACGTCCTGCTAAGACAAGCTGTCGACCGTTTGGAGCCAAAGCAAGTGCGAGGCTGCCACTACCAATTCCTTGATAGTTAGCATGAGCAAGAAGCTCTAAACCTTTTAGTCGTTGTTCACCGGATTTTTCTAACCCTCCGAACGTTACAGACAACATCAAATCATCCGTATCTGTCGCGATGAAATACAACATGTAGCGATCATCGACCAGTAGCTGACAACGTTCATTTTCTTCAAAATTCAGTTCGGGCAACTCATTGAGTTGGCAAAACTCCAAGAGCAGTTGTTGAATCGTGTTCATAACTTTTTCCTTTTGTTTCAATAACTCTATTGAACAACGATTGCAGATTGAACGATGTCGGTAATGGCTTTATTTTTGTCACTTTTTCGCCTTCATTGTGAGGTTTTCCGCAGAAATCTCGCTCTAAAATCGAGTTGCCAGAGTAATAAAAAAGAGCAGCTCAGAGCTGCTCTTTCAATAAAGGTTAGATGCTTAGCATGGTGTATTTGCTCACTTCTTTTGCAGAGTGACTAACCCAGTTTATGGCTATCAAAAATGACTTCTGTTGGCGGGAACATATTCGAAACAGGTGGTCGTTGTGCATCTCCAAACATTGGTGCACCGAATGCAGATGTCGCCCACGGGTCAACAATTTTCACATCCTTACTCCACGTTGATGGATCTTTTATGTCGCTCCCCTCTTGTCGACCAACCAGTACATAAAGGTGTGTACCTGAATGACCCTTTTTAAACGCAACCACTTCTACTTTGGGTTCACTTTCAGGTGTTCCTGACATGCCTTGAATCATCTCAGCGGCGGCAGCAAAGGCAAATGTAGTACAGCAGCCGGCTTTCGCGGTTTGTACTGCCTTAGCAATGTTCTGTAGAGTGCTTAATTGCGGTGCGGTTCCTCTTTGTGCTGCAGCTTGAACTCCGTTTGCGGACATCGTCGCTCTGTGATCTTGCATGATTCGCGCTTGATCCGCGTGAAGCTCTTTTAGTCGTGGCTTTCCTTTTGTTTCATAAAACTGTGACCCCTTAACACCGAACGTATTTAAGTCCGTACAGGCAAAATCACCAAGCTTTTGAAGGTTGGCTTTATGTTCGTTGATAAGCGCGACACTCGATGAGGCTTTATTGGTTTTGGAAGAAGAGGCTGCCGTTTGTGCCGTTGGCCAATTTGAGCTAGGGCCAGACGACAATCTCTCAAGATTTTTCAGGCTCCCAAGCGTTAACTTGTTCTCACCGTTCAACACATTTTTCAGCATGAGCTTCGCAACATCTTTAGGAATACCCTGCTTAGTAAGCAGGTTCACTACAATATCTTTCGCTTTATTCTGGTGGCTAATACGCGCGCTGATACTTTTATTTTTTGGTGCACCCTCTTTAACAAAAATATCTTTGCCGTTGTGTGCTCGAACCTCTTTGTCGTCAGCCTGATTTTGTGTCGCCAAATGTGACGTTAACTGACTCAACGAGTGCATGTGCGATGTATTAATATTGACCATGTGTGATGCCTTAAACTTGAATAAATGCGTGTACGTCTGTTTGGCTAAAATCTACAACCGTGTTGTTTTGAAATAACTGTCCCCAAGTATCAACTAATTCATTCAACTGAATGATTAAGTTAGCAATGTTGGTGAGTTCACTTCCAGCCGCGATAGCAACTTGAAGAACAACGTCTTTGCGTGTTGGATTCACACAAAACTGCACACCACCTGTTTCTCGATACAAGAAGTTGTATTCAAGTAAAACTTGAAGTTTATCTAGCGTAATATCATCTTGTTCTATAAGCAGGTTTTTGGAAATCAATAACTCGCCTTTTTCCTCTACGAGCAGAACATCGACACTGTTGTTTTCAGCAAAATGCAGTGACCACATTTGATCGTCATACGCTGTCACGCGCTCAAGGTTCAGCACTTCTCCTAGCTCAGAGAGAAGCATATTAATCTTTCCTGTATCCATGTTGTGTCCTGTCTAATTTATTATAACTAAGTGACATCGATATATTTATTTCAGCGAAGCCACTTGGGTATAACGGCTCATTTAAATAAGCGAATAAGGATAAAAGAGATTTTATGGCGAGATAGAAACCGACACTTTATTTCAACGTCTCATTTTTATTGCTATTAGCCGTTTTATTGAGAAGAAAAATTAAGGTTAAGCTGGAAAATAAAAGAGCGGCAATCGCCGCTCCAAAAATTAAATAGAAGTAGAAAATCACTTAATACCGTGAAGGCTATTTTCTGCATCCATAGCTAAAGGATTGAACGAGTCGTTACGAAGTTCTGCTATCGCGTATAGCATGCGCCCCATGCGACCATTTCCATCGGTAAAGCCATGGTACCCGATAACTCCGGCGAACAAATGTTTACCTAAGTCTTTATCTTCTACAGGGTTCTCTTTCAAAAAGCCTTCAATGTGCTGCTTTAACATGCCCTCACCGCCAATACTTGACGGCAAAGTGCCACCCGAAATATTTGGCCCTCGGTAATCACGCTCAACATTAGGCACCAATCGAGCGTGTAGCTCTTTTAGGTTTTCCATATTCAATAAATCTTTACCATTAGACGCGTATTCTTTCAGTAAAGACGTAATATTTTCGGCATCGTTTCCTTTAGAGTTAGAAGCATTAATGATCCACGCCGCAGCTCTTTCAACATTATTGGTTACGCCACTTTTGTTAAACGCACCCTCCGCCAGTCCTTCAGCGTATACACCTTGGCTTAGATCGGTGCTTGCTAGACCTTCGATATGACGTTGCGCCGATTTAAGATGCATCACCTCCATATCAAACACCGCTTGCATTTGATTAATGCTACCTGCCGGGTTTTTCTGCGCTGCAGATACACCACCGCCGTAGTCTTTTACTACACGTCCAGCAAGCGACTTCGCTGCACTTTCGCCAATCAGTGATGTGAGGTTTTTACCAGAATCGGTTTCTAACATTGCCTCTGTCATCGCTCGCTCTGCTAACTGGTTTAGCTCAGCAGAGTTCGACTGAACTGATTTACTGTCTAACTTCGCAAAGGCATTTAAGACATCTGATGCGGTTTTTATGCTTCCATCTTTGAAGAACATTTGTCCATGCTCAACAGAAGAAGCAGCTTGTAAACGCTGAGCTTGTCCTTGCTCATTATCAAATACGGCTTTTGTAAGGGCTTTCGCTACCGATTGTGGGCTACCTTCGCGAAACAGTTTTCCTGTCGCTTCAAAAAATCGCGCTACTGCACCATTCGTAGGATTGGCGCGAGTAAATTCTTGGGTCGCTGCGTTGATTTGGTATTCTTTGCCACCAATACTCAGCTTACCTTGGTTAAGTATCTCGTTACGAGCTTGCGGCATGGCAGCCTGCAACGCGCTAACACTTCCAAAACTGATCATGTTTTAAACCCTTAATGTGGAAAAATGAGTGGTATTCGTTTCCGGTACTTCGGTTGTTTTATTGGTTACTTCTTGTGTATTCGCACTTTTTAACCACTCGATGAAATTCGCAAATGACTCATCGAAAAAAGATGCAGTTAGCAGTTGCTGAGGCAGGTGTATGAAACCGATATATCCGGTCTCTTCCTCCCAGCATACCGCTGGAGAGCCTTGCGTTAAGGCATCTTTCATATGTTGATGCAAAATATCAGCACTCGGTTTATTACCTGAAATCAGCCCGATAAGCGTCACACGATCTTCTTGTGCACGAATTGTGATTGCTGTGTTTTGCTCAACGAGTAGATGGCAACAATCATCCTCATCAAAAACCAACGGCTCCAATTGGCAGCGGCTGGCAAAATCTGTCAGTAAAGAAGTTATAAATCCATTAGCCATTCGACTAAATAATCCTATTTTTGTTGTTTTAGATGCGCTGCTTAGTTGCAAGACTTATCAACTAAGCAGCTTTCTTAGGTGTATTCTTAAGGATTTATGGCAGTGAATATTTTAGAAATGGTCGGATTTTTTTTGTTTAAAGGCATTAAAATGAAAAAACTCAGCAAGTGCTGAGTTTTTGAGGTTCATTCATGAATCGTAATTTTACGCTCGCTGAGCTGCTTCACCATGGCTTGCTTTAATGCATGCAGCTGTCCATCAATACTAGCGTCGATGACCCCAACTTCTGTTTCCAAAATGCAACCTCCATTTTTCAAGCGCGCATCTGCTACCACGTCAACGTAACCGACTTCAGGGAAATCACTTAATACACCAGCCACCTTTTCCCTCACCTCAACAACCTGCTCTGGGTGGACATGTAAAATGACCTGCTTTTGGTTGCTCACCAGTTGCAACGCTTCTCGAACTACACTCACCGTGGTATCGACATCATCGAAGGTATCGATGATCTTACGTACTGCTTCTAACACCACACCTGTCATTTTTTCTTCGACTTGCTGATAGTAGTCATTACAACGTGCTAAGGTTTCAACCATCGTTTGCGCATTTTCAATCTTGGCTTGTGCAAGGCCATCTTGATAACCACGTTGTTTTTCGGTTTCGTAGGCTTGCTGGGCATTAGCAATGATGCTCTCAGCTTTGGAGTTCGCGGCTTCAACTAAGTGTTGCGAATCCAGATAACTGGCATAATCTTTCGCTTTCAGCACCTTTAAGCCAGGTGCCAGCTGCAAATTGTCTGTTTTTATTTCAACAAATGAAACCATTGAGGAATAACCTGTTTTGCGATTTTTTTTGTGAGTCGATACGCCAGATCTCGTTGATCCGCTTCCAACCAGTTAGCTGTTTCCGCGTTTTCGCTAAGTTGCTTTTCTAATTTGAATTGCCAACGAAGAACAACATCTTCCGGTGAGTTAATCAAAATAAACCTCATCCAAAAATATCCTAGCGCCCTCATGCTTGCTTCAACAGACCTTTCATCCAATAGTTCTGGTAACGAACGCTGCCAGCCTTGCGGCCAGCTGGATAACAGCATAGGCCCGTTTTGAATTAAGAACCGAGCGCCTTCCAAACCAAAAACGTTGTTCAGAACCTGTTTCGGGCGTTTTAAAACAACGCCTCGCATTGCCACACAGTGTAAAGCTCCGCCCACCATCAATACGAGTTGGTTCAACGCATCCGCTGGGAGCAACGCCAAGCTATGGCAAGGTTTGTTAAAAGCCGTCTCAGGAACGGGAGATAACGCCCACTCATTTATGCACCATTGGTTAAACATGGGGTTATCTCTCCAGCCTTCGATATTTAGTAACCAAGGCTGCTTTTGCTCTATCCAACTTCTATGGATGTACTGGCAAGGCGCATAGTTAAACTGGTGTTGTACCTGCGCGAGTGGTGTTTCTGGTTTAACCACGCTTCGTGTTCCTACGACACCATGTAAAAGTAGCGATATTTGAGCCGATGAGTGCCGCTACCAAGAACACCAAAATGGCGATAAGATTATTCGCCGTCTCTTTGGTGACCTGAACCGACAAAATGCTTTTAAATTGATTGTTTTGAGTAGCAACTCGAACCTCTGATGAGGGTACCATCACTACGCTGATTCGATCGTAGTTCAGCCCCTCAATGCTATTGTTCACTAATAATTTGATCTGCGGAACATATGAATCAAGCGCAATATCTGCTGCGTGTTTAATAAATACGGAGGCAGAAGCTGGAGTTGGGCGCTCTCCTGGACGCAGATCTTGATCTTCCAAAACAACATGAACACGTGCCACCAGCACGCCATCAATCTGAGATAAGGTTGACGAGAGCTCTTGAGATTTCGCGTACACCAAACGGGCTCGTTCTGCTAATGGTGACGAGATCAAATCGTCTTTAGGAAACACCTCTTTCAGTGTAGAAAACTGCTCTCTTGGATAACCTTTTCGCTTTAGCGCATCTACCGCGAAGGCGATTTGAGAACTGTCTACCATTAACTTGACGGTGTTGTCTTTGTCAGGTTCTTTTGTTGCAACGACACCTTCGGATAGTAAGATCGACAACATCTCATTCCCCTCTTTCTGAGTTACGTTGGTGTACAGCTCGGTCTGACACCCCACCAGAAACAACGTGAGCATGATGAAAACCGCTCTCATTTTATTCATCATCACTATTGTGCCTTCAATAAGGTTTCTACGTTTTGTGTGGTTTTACCCACGGTTTTCGCGATCAGCTCTTCTTGAAAAGTAATGCGTGTCAGCGCCCACTGCATTTGCAGTAATTGCGCCGGATCATCACCCACCATCTTCATGTTGTCTTGCAGGTTACTTTTCGCGTTATCGATAGTGTTTTTCAACTCGCTGATGTTTTCTAGCAAACCTCCCTCCAGGCCATTACTTGCCTCGGGAACCGACATGGCTTGCTCAAAACGTTCGCTTAAACCGTCTTCGACTTGCGCATCCTGCAACTTATCAATGTTGGTTTGCATCACCTCGGTGTACTGCGTGTTTATCATATGTACTCCTAAGATAAATCTAACTTGTGACTGTGAGTCATAATGTTTTTCACCATCGCATTTTTTTGGATCATGAAGCTAAGTTCATCACGAACCATGTCCAGTGTTGATGCCATACCAGGTAACGACTTCAACTCTGCCCAGCAATGCCATAAGGCTTGTTCTTTCTGGGCACCCAGTGGAAAATGCTGCGCTAGCATTGCTTTTAGTGCTGTTTTATCAGCAGGTGGTTCGGTAATAAGCTGTCCCGAAAAACTCCCTAGTAACTCCTGCTTCAACACCTTTAACAAATCAGATTGTGGCTGCTCGTTGCCTTTTGCACTCTTCGCCTCATGAAAGGCGTACCACATTGCCTCTCGTTTAACTTGAGGGTCGGAAAACGCTTCATTTAACGATGATAAGACACTTTGTTTACTGACAACCTCTGCGTCTTTTAATGATTCGTACCACGCTTTAATCTCCGCCAGTTTCGCTTCTGTTTTCTCTAGCGTCTCTTTTGGAGAAACATGTGAAACTTGCTCTTGCTTGTCACTTCGCTCCATGAGTGCTTTCATCTTGTCTTCATCGCTCCGCTCATAATGGCGCGACTCCGACTGACGCAAAGATTGGTGTTGAAGACTTAGGTTGCTTGAATCAATGATCATCCAAGATTCCTAATGTCCTGAGAAAAGCTCGCAGCAAATGCTTGGCTTTCTTCGCTTCCTTGTGACGCAAGTTCTACCCAGCTTTCCGCTTTGCTCAGTAAACCGGCTTTGGCCGAAGCAAGAGCCGCTAAGCTGATCAGATCTGGATAGGCATTACAAAGTGGTTCGAGTAATTGATGAGCCTCTTCATACAAGCCTTTATTCATGAGGCTCATTGCACGAATCATCGCAACGGTCTCTTCAGAACCTGAGCTTGCTTCAAGGCCATCTGCAATCGTGTTGGCTTCTTGATGACGATGCATACCTGTTGCCATCAGCGCGATTTCAGCCAGCAGTTGGCGCGTTTCTCGTTCCATGCTTTACACCTTCTGGAGAATCGACTGCATCACATCTTTAATCGCACGAGTCGTGGTCGCATTGATATTGTAAACAACAGACCATTTGTTGATCGCGTGCTGAAGCTCGGCAAGCTTTGATGGATCATCGGCATTGGTTTCTAGATTCTTGATGGCTGCCGTCACTTCTGTGTTGGCATCTTTCGCTTGTTGTTCTAACTTAGCTTTAACATCATCAAGGTTTACACTGTTACTAGCATCGTAAAATGACATAAGACTTCCTCGTATTTTTTAGTTAGCTTCGTATGATTCAACGACCGCATGGGCGGCAGTGTAAGCTTCATACTGTTTGAGTAGTAATTGGTACTGCTGTGGTGAGCACCCTAAATCCAACTGACGTTTCACCACCGCTTGTGCTTCTAAGAGCTTGCTCTTAATCTTGTGCACTTCCGCACCGTTTGTGTCGTTATTTAAAATTTGTTCAAGATTTGTCATTGTTCGTCTCGCCTTCATATCCAAGTTCTATTGTTATCACCCGCCCGCCTTTAACCAACTCAATACCAGCAGGTGTAACACTGGATATTCGGTAGCCCTGAGGCGTTCTTGCACCGACCATATAGCGAACGTTATCGGTTAGAATCACATATGGAACCTGGCCAAAGTTAACGCTACGAAACGGGAAATCGATGTTGGTGCCTTTACTCACCTTAGGTATGGATTTCAAAACTAAGTACGGTTTCTCACCATATTGTTCCCGGAAGTCTCGGGTCACACCGTAAAATCGAGTCGTTTCGATATCATCAAGCTCACCACGAACTTCAATGCGATCACCGCTGGTGACCAACTGGACTTTTTTCAGTAGCTCCGCATCCGTCAATAACGCTTTTAGCGTATCCATGTAGGCACCAGCTCGCTGCAGTTCAACCTTCCACGCAATAAGACCCGGCACGTCTCGCTCCAAAATTTGTTCAACTTGGTTCCAGCGGCTGGCATCATCGATATAGCCCGTCAGCAGCAGTGTGCCGGTCTCATCGCCATTTTCGACTTTCACTTGGTGATAGCCGAGGTTGCGCAAAATAAATCGAACCCCGCGACGGATTTCTTCCATCGTTCTTAAGTCACTTTTGTAATTGATGCCCAATACATCAATTCGACCAAGCAGATCGAGTTTCTGTGTTCGGTCTTCAACATAGCCCTCTAAGACTGCTTGGCGTGCGGCGGCATTCCATTCCACGCGAACGTCGCTAAGTTTGAGCTCGCCTAAGATGTTACGTACCAAAACAATGGGTTCTGCTTCTGTAACAATTTCATTGTTGTTTCCGTTAGCTTGGCTGTACCACATACCGGCAAAAATGACACTCGGGACAAAACTACAAAGCAAAGCGATGAGCGTTGTTTTTTTCCAGCTAGAGCGTTGCACAGCAACCACAGGTGTATTCTGTTGGCTAGATTCGTCGCTGACGTTACTCACAATTAACGCATCTTCCGCGTATCCCAGAGCGAACTTCACAACGCCGACCGAGACAACAGCATGGCGTGACAACTCGATACCATCACCTGCAACAGCGATGTCTTCACTGTTAATATTTGCCTCTTCGCAGCCTCGTAAAATGACCGAGTCTTGCTGGCAAACGAGGGTGAAATGGTTCGCTTCGACCCCAGCATCAGACAGTACAAGATCAGCAATAAAGTCGTCACTGCCAAGCACGAGAGCACCTTCAGGTAAGGTGACTTCTACTCCGGTATGCACGCCTGATAAAATACGAATTTTCCATTGCTGCATCGCGGTTAAGACTCCTCTGAAGGGCGCACACACTCACTTTGTGAGTCATCACATTCCAATACTTTCACCCGCCAACCCTTTTGCCCTGTTGGTAATCGGCACTGCGTTAATTGAGACGACTTTTGCTGTGACAATAAGTCTTGTTGATAGCGCTCGGCTTGAACCCTCGATGTGCAGCTATATACTTCCACTACCGATTTAAATTCAGCGCTATTGTTGGAGATGTTGTTAAGCTTGCCGATACTTGGTCGCAAGTCATATTCGTTGCCAATCAACACACTATCGCCAATACCATCCACAACAATTCGAGGTTCTAAAATAAACATTCGTACTGTGCGGCGCTTAGTATTGGTATTACTTCTAAACAGCGCGCCTAAATATGGGATGTCTCCTAGCAATGGCACTTTACGTAACTGATGGCTCACTTCATCTCGGTACACACCACCGATAAGTAAGCTTTGCCCTTGTTTAACCGTCGCTAAGGTGCTGATTTCAGTTTTACGAACGGAAGGAAGGTCATCGACGCCACCATCAGCGATCTTTGCACCGTCTTCGAGATGAAGGCTCAGGTTAATTTCAGGTCGTGCAGCAAATCTATCACCAACGATACGTGGGACAATTCTCAGTAACGTGCCATACGTGACCTCTTCCAGCGCTGCGGTTTCTTTACCAACCAGCTTGACGTAAAACGTGCTGCTGTTGTTCAGTACCGCTTCGACATTTTCCTGAGTTAACAATGTTGGTCTTGAAACCACTTGAGCACTGCCTTTGGATTCCAATAAACGAATTTGAGCCAGCAAGTAATTTAGGTTGGTTGAATCAAGCAAGGACTTAAAGTTCTGTCCACTGCCGAGCGTCACATCCCCCGAATTCACATCACCTGTTGTTTTGATATCGACAATGCGGTTGTTTCCGACAGACACTCCCGCTCGCCAATCCACGCCTAACTGACTTAAATCGTTGGCACTGATATCGACAATCGATAGCGCGACTTCAATTCTTGATTGCGGCTGGTCTAATTGCGCGACCAGTTTACGATAGAGCGGTAATCGTGCTTGAGTATCACGAACGATAATCGCATTAAGGCCCGGCTCTGCTTCAACTGTTGCGCCACCATGAACTGAGGCGGTTTTATTACTTTTTACAGGCTTATCTGAACTGGTAACTTCTTTGCTAGACGCACTTGTCACTTGAGTTTGAACACCAGACACGACCCGTTTTAACACCGATGCGATGCCAGGGACCGTAATTGTCTGATCGCGATATGCAATTTCTCTATCCGTTGCAGAAGCGTACTTCAAAGGAATTATCTCAACGAATAATTCGTCGGTTGAATTCGATTTCTGCAGCAAGCGCGTTTCCAATGCCTCCGCCGTTTGTACCACTAAGTCGACATAACGTGGAGGACCCGCAAGATAGACTAACCCTTTGCTCTCAGCAGCTCTCCAACCATAACGAGAATCCCAAACGCCGGTGGAAATTAACGTACTGCGTAGCTCTCTAGCCGTAAGTAATTCCAATTGAAGTAAACGTGAGCGAGTTTCTGTCGCCTTATAGACATGTAAGACGGCTCCATCGAAATACCACATCAAGTTGTACACTTGCGATAAGTAATCGAGGAATTCCGCCGGTTCTTCAGGGGTAAAACGCCCATTCACTCGATCGTTGACTTTGTCACTAACAGAAACCGAGACACGATAATTTGCACCGAAGTTATTCAACAACTCTTTTAATGAGTCATTATCTGCATAGTAGCGGAACGGTTGTTCGGGCCAGTGTAAGTCTGTTGCTTGCGCGTATCCCAAAGGAACAACACTCACTGCGCATAACAATGCCTTTGTTGCAGCACGCCTAATGTTGGGAAAGATTTTTAGCATCATGGTAACCACACTGTATGGTTGATTGTGTGGTTCACGCGTTCTTGTTCCAATAATGCAATGTAACGCTCACATAGATTGACGTGCTTAGAAAGCAAAGCAGAGAACCGTTCCACCGAACAGTCCTCAACCCGTACTTTACTTTGCAAAATCAATTGCTGATCATCATTGGTTGTCAGTACGCCGCCATCCTCACGAATGGTTTTTAATGAGAGCTGCATGCAACGTTGTAACGCTTGTTCTTGTTGATAATCTAGATGCTCTTTAAACTGGAAGGGTAACGTCGCTTCCCATAAAATCCATGACGCACGTTGCTTGATGGTCAGTGATAACTGGTCAACCTCGATGTTGTAAGAACCATTTTCTGAGGCAATAAAATCCCCTACCTTTAGCGCTTCCGCTAAAGATTTCATCATCTTATCTAACATTTAACGCCCTATTTAGATCTGGCTGAGGTGATTGCAAGCCTGGCCGCACTGACCACTTTGAGTATCAAAATAGTAGTGATCGATATCACCAACAGTTTGCATGTTCTTGAACCATTGCCATACTTTCGCAACCGCATTTTGGTCGTTGTAAACCACATCGCATGCATCCCAAACTTCGTTCAGCTCAGGGGCTTCAAGTCGCACTTCCGAACACCAATTTTTCCACTCAGAAATAAATTGTTCGGTTGTAGAGGTGTACTCCGCGAACCCTTTCAGCTCGTCTAAAGACGGTTGCCACTTCTCAATTAACGAACGATGACATTCAATCACTTGCAACTGTTGTTCGCTTAACGTCCCAAGTTGCTTTTTAAGTTGATGCTGCTGGCTTTTAATAAGATCGAGTTGCTGTTGAACAAAGACGGCACTGGTGTCTTCCCCTGATAGCTTCGACCAATATTCCTTCTGAATATCGAGTTGATTGATAAGTTGTTCAACTTTAATCGAAGCATGAAGAGCACTTTGATCGACTTGTCGGTTAATCCACTCGTTGAGTGATAAATGGAAACAAAGCATCAACGTTTTTGGGACAGCCAAATTAAAGCGAAAGCCCAGACGAGAGTTGATGTAGTCCAGCCTTTGTTCGAACGTTGTGATTGTGCTGCTATCACTGAGCTGCGATCCAATTTCCAAAAATAAACGCATGGCAAACCGGTCTATCGAAGCACCAAGTTTTTGATACGTTTTTACTAACTGGCTAGCGCACAGGCTATCGACGACATTTCTATCCAACAAGCGTTGAAGTAAAGATAACTGCTCATAATTTATGACGCCTTCACTCAACAATTGTCGGTGATTGACGTGCACAACATTGAGATCCTGCGTAGGTTTCGAGGCGCTTTCATAACGAGCTCCTCTTTGTAAAACAGTCACTTTCCGCTGTGTCACTATGCTGTCTGGAAAAAGCGAACGGCGTCGCCAATGCTGCTTTTTCATTTATGTTCGTCTCCGCACCCCTTTCGAACAATCCAGAAAGAAAGAGATGTAATAATTTTTAATCGTTCGTTGTTACACGATACATAATAGAATTTACACTGGTGAGTGACTTTCAAAATTAGTCAGAAAATTTTAGTCCCAAGTCATTTCATTTCGCGATAGCCACTTGATCGTCTCCCGAACGTACGCGGCTTGGGGTCGTTCCAAAACGACGACGGTAACTCTGCGTAAAGTAAGACTGGCTGGAAAACCCTGCCTCCATCGCCACATCTACGATGCTCATCTTGCTCGTCAACAGCAGTTTATGAGCATGCAGTAGTCGACGCTCACTGATCCAAGCTCTTGGAGAAATGCCATAGTGCTCATTAAAAAGCTCTTTAAAAGTGGTTAAGCTGGCACCAAACTCCTGCGCGTAGTCTGTCAACTTCCATTCTTTTAAGTAATGCTGTTCCATAAATCGACGTAACCGTTCCGACGTACGGTTTGTTTGTTGTGACAGCAACGCATACAGTGATTCTCCTCCTTTGCTGTGTAGCAAGAGAATGAGTAGTTCTTCGTATTTTAGGCACATAATGGCATCAGGGTACGCTTGTTGCTCAAGCGTCTGCATGCTGGAAAGCACTTGTTCAACGAGTATGTTCAAACCAAAAGTAAACAAACCAGAACAAACTTTGTCTACCTTAGGCAGCATCATCAAGAGATCACTGTGTTTTTGCAGCAACTGACTAACGAGTTCATTGTCGTAGGCAATAATCGACGCTTTGTATGCCCCATCTAGCGGAGAGTACTCTAACAAGTAATCTCCTTGGGATAGAAATACCCCATTTTCTGCAGCAACATCGATTGTGCAATCACCTGTTTGAACTCGAAGCTGACCATTGTGAACGACAACAATGTGAGACTGGTCTGAGTGAAATACTTCGTCAGATTTTTCATAGCAGGAAAAACTACGAATTTTTCGTGAACTCGAGTCGACCCTTTCTGAGTTTAGTTGGCCTGACACATCCATTTTCTACCCTTCATTATTTTGAGTTTCTCAGTGCAAATGTTGAGAAACTTTCAAAGCACTACTTTTATTGTTGTTATTTCTAAGTACTGCTGTATGAATTAAAGAAGCAAAGAAAAGAGCATAGAAGTTCTATCACTTACCATACCCCCCGAATAATTAGCGAATAACCCAAGCATTACCTTTACCTAAAGGTAAAAGTTTGACTTAGTAAATTTCTGCTGTCCGTCTTTATTATTTTTATCAGATAGCGTTTATCATTAGCCAAAACTTAAATATCATTTCGTTATTTAAGTTTGGTTGTTTTGTTATACATTAGAATACAATTAAATAGATTTCGGCATCGTTTCGAGAACAAAATTAAATTTCCAAAATCATAAAAATGTATGTTTTATAGCCTAAAACGCCAAGCCAACGTGTTCAAGGAGCGAGATATAATCATAAAAAATACTGTTTTTGCAACAAGTATGAGTCTAAAAAACAACTGACCCGATGACTTCAAAGTCATGTAATTAATGTTTATAAAAGACAACAAATCTTTCACAACAGGAAAGATATAGTCTTTATTTTTATAAATTAGAAAATTCTAATAAAAATGTAGTACTTAAAATTTTATCTGTTTATTTTTGGAACAAGAATCAAGTTTTCTTGTTTATTTCCCTCAAAAAATAAATAGTTCTTTTCTTTTTCCGCAACGAGATCACCGTTTGAATAAAGCTTTCCAATAATCTTCATTTTTCCTTCACCAGCTTGAATTGGTGCAATTAAAAACGAATACTGCACAGGCAACTGAACACCTTGGTAGCTCTGAGATGCCGATTTAAAGCATTGATTATCAATAATTTTACATATTTCCACTTCAAGAGAAGTAATCGAAGGTGGAAAGTAGCCGTCGACAGAAACCCAACCATAGACTGATGCCTGACTATGTGTATCAAAGCCATCCACCCCATTAACGGACACAGTCTGACTGCACCCACTCAGTATGAATAACCCAATAAAACCAGCCCATATAGAATTGTTCATTATGACCCCATAAACTTATTTTATATAATCTAGCTCATTTGAAATTCACACAATTCTTTATGTAAAAATATAAAAGATCAACTTATATTTATACTACAAGCGGACAATAAATCGCATTTTTCAACAACACGTAGTTAACATGGACTGTAATTTCAAAAGCAGTTTCTGCTCACTTTCATTCCTTCCTTAATTGAAGTTTATTAGAGAAAAATGATATTCATATATCTCACTGCCATCGAGATATGCATCTGAACACATTTAATTTTGCCTTTCTATTTCTCTCAACACATTTAAAAGCCAAAATATAATAACAACCGACTAATATTGATAAACATGAAGAGATACATCTAATATTTTCCTTGATAAAATTTCAAAAGGGACTATTCCTATGTCAGCACGCCAAACTATCGATGAGATTTTGCTAAAGTTTGCTCATCAAATAGGCTTGCCTGCACTGCATCTAACGGAAAATGAAGTAAGCTTAGCCTTTGATGATAATCTAAGGGTGCATATCATCTTTCATCCTGAATCGACAACTCTGCAGCTCGAAGCTGAGATTGTTGGCCTTCAAATTGTAAATTCCGATCTCTATCGCTCTTTCTTGGCCTTTAATTATCACTGGCCTGAGCACCAGTTATTTTTTAGTTTGGATAACCACCGACATGTCCTATGTTTAAACCGACTCATTAACATTAGGCGACTGGATTACGAATATTTTGAAACAGCTTTAGCAGAATTGCTGACGCACAGCGAGTCGTGGGAAGCGTTATTGTCTTCTCATGTAACCATTGATGAGGCACCACCGATGCCACAAACTTTAGACTTGAGAGTTTAGGTGTCTTTATGTCCAATGACATCCAATCCACATACACCAATTCATCGGTTCATGACGTTCAACAAGCGCAGCAAAGTGATGCAGTGCCGCAAGGAACGTTTCATGGCCGTAAAGTCACCCTACTCTCCTCATCAGAAAGCAGTATGACGCGAACAAGCTCTAAAAGAGAGCTTGGTGAATGTTTAAATCAATTTGCCAGTCTCGAATCTTGCAATCGCGTTTTGGACTTTGATCCGCAACTCAATATTGACAAGCAAAACGCCGCCGTAGAAAAGCTTATGGAACGAAAAGTGGCGATAATTCAACGTTCCTGATATCACAATATAAGTAGGTTAAACATCTAAGTTAACCTTCAGCCGACAAGCTCACGCTAATAAAAAACCCCGAAGATTCGGGGTTTTGATTCATACTGCTTTTTCTTTATTAATTACTTAGTTTCACTAGAAGAAGCCTAACGGGTCGATGCTGTAGCTAATCAGCAAGTTCTTAGTATTCTGGTAGTGATCCAGCATCATCTTGTGCGTTTCGCGCCCGATACCCGATTTTTTGTAACCACCGAACGCTGCGTGTGCAGGGTAAGCGTGGTAACAGTTAATCCAGATCCGGCCAGCTTCAATATTACGGCCCATACGATATGCAACGTTCGCATCACGTGTCCAAACACCTGCGCCTAAGCCATATTCAGTGTCGTTTGCGATTTCCAACGCTTCAGCCTCATCTTTGAATTTGGTGATAGCGATCACTGGGCCAAAGATTTCTTCTTGGAAGATTCGCATCTTGTTGTGGCCTTCCAACATGGTTGGCTGAATGTAGTACCCCTGGTTGATAGACTCTGGCTGTTCTGACACTCCACCACCAAAGACCACTTTTGCGCCTTCTTCACGGCCGATTTCCAGGTAACTTAAAATCTTATCAAACTGTTCTTGAGAAGCCTGAGCACCAACTTGAGTATCGGTATCGAGCGGATTACCTTGTTTAATCAGCTGTGCACGTTCCGTCAGTTTCTCTACAAACTTGTCATAAATCGCTTCATGAACCAGTACGCGAGATGGACAAGTACAAACTTCACCTTGGTTGAAGAAACCAAGTAACGTACCTTCGATACACTTATCAAGATACTCATCTTCGTAATCGAAGATATCTGAGAAGTAGATGTTTGGAGATTTACCACCTAACTCAACTGTCGATGGGATCAAGTTGTCTGCTGCACATTTCAGAATGTGGTTGCCAACTTGCGTAGACCCGGTAAAAGCGAGTTTCGCAATGCGGTTGCTGGTTGCTAATGCTTGACCCGCTTCAGAACCATATCCGTTTACAACGTTGATGACACCAGGAGGAAGAAGGTCACCGATTTTTTCCATCAGAACCAGAATGGATGTTGGGGTTTGCTCTGCTGGCTTCAATACCACACAGCAACCCGCCGCTAGTGCCGGTGCTAGTTTCCAAGCCGCCATCAACATTGGGAAGTTCCACGGAATAATTTGACCAACCACACCAATCGGTTCTGGGAAGTGGTAGCTTGCGGTGTGCTCATCCAGTTCTGCCGCACTGCCTTCTTGTGCGCGAATACAGCCAGCGAAGTAACGGAAGTGATCCACTACTAAAGGTAAATCTGCCGCCAAGGTTTCGCGAACTGGTTTGCCGTTTTCCCAAGTTTCTGCAACTGCAAGCTCTTCTAGATGCTGCTCAATACGGTCAGCAATTTTCAGCAAGATGTTCGAACGTTCTGTCACGCTGGTTTTGGCCCATTTTGCTCTGATGTTGTGTGCTGCATCCAATGCTAAGTTGATATCTGCCTCGTCAGAGCGAGCAACTTTACAATACGCTTGTCCGTTGATTGGTGAGATATTGTCAAAGTACTCACCACCCGTTGGTTTTACCCATTCCCCACCGATAAAGTTATCGTAATGCGATTTAAAGTTAACAATGGCATTTTCACTACCTGGCTGTGCATAGATCATAACTCTTCCTTTTGTTTCTCGTTCAATGTGTTATTGCAGTGTCGTATCGCACTGTTCACAAAGAGCATTACGCAAGTCACACGCCAACTACGCCACACTTGTTGTTAATTAAATGTAAAACTATGATTATCAAGCGATAACAAACCAAGTGAGCGATGTTTGAGCGGATGTATGGTGTGAACACCAATGTTCAAGTGTTCCAAAATGGCACACCCTCACTGTGACAAAATGGTACAGTCATGGAACTTCAACACATTAGCGATAACAATTGGCTTTCAACTTCATGGGTCAGAAGTGAACAAGCGGGTTTAAAACAGCGTCGACGCCCTGAAGATATTCGAGTAACGCCAGCAACGCTCCAAGATAGGCGTCACCAACTCAATTTTTTGCTAGAGGCAGTCACTCAATTTGCGCTCCCTCTGTTTAATCAGCTATTTGCTCATAGCGACAGTCGCTTAATTTTGACGGATTCAGATGGTGTCATCATCGGCAGTTGGGGACAGCCTAGATTTCGTGAAAAGTTAACGGAAATCTCGCTAAGCTCTGGTGCATGCTGGCAAGAAAAGGTCAAAGGCACCAACGCGATTGGTACAGCCTTGGTTGAAGCAAAGCCCGTTTCTGTTATTGGTGATCAGCACTTTATCCAACACCATCGTTTTATTAGCTGTTCGGCTAATCCTATTTTCGATCATCTTGGTAACCTCATTGGCGTATTAGATATTACGAGCGAGCAAAAGAGACATGACTTCTCAACGCAAGTACTAGTACAAAACATGGTCCAGCAAGTGGAGAATCAACTACTTAACTTGATTCCACAAGGGCATATTCGTGTGGATTTAGCGTGCGAAAAAGGTTTACTGAATAGTGGTTGGCAAGGAATTATCATTGCAAATGAAGACGGACAAGTTTTGGCTCACAATCAAGTAGCCTCTCAACTTTTTGCGCAAAAAAATATCATTGGGCAATCCTTAGACGACATTCTATCCACTCGGGGAAATGAGCACCCTTTCGTTTTCAAAACAAAACCGCTTGCCGATAAAGATAGCAAGGTCAAGTCTCGGGCTGTAGCGGCGTCCAATGATCTTCATTATGGCGACTCCGCTGTTGAGCACTGTTGGCAGCAAGCCAATCGCGTCATCGATAAAGACATCAGTTTGTTGATTCTCGGAGAGACTGGTGTTGGCAAAAACGAGTTTGTAAAAGCACTCCATAAAAACAGCCAGAGAAAAACGGGACCGTTAGTTTCCGTCAACTGTGGAGCGCTACCAAAAGATCTGGTTGAATCTGAATTGTTTGGCTACGCAGCCGGTGCCTTTACTGGCGCAAACAGCAAAGGCTATCAGGGAAAAATTCGCCAAGCGCACAAAGGGATTTTGTTTCTGGATGAAATCGCGGATTTACCCTTGGAAGCTCAAAGCCGCTTGCTCCATGTATTGCAAGATAAAACCGTGCTTCCCGTGGGTTCAAACCAAAGTATTCAAGTCGATACGCAAATCATTGCAGCCACGCATAAAGATCTGGAACATTTGGTCAGCGAAGGATTGTTCCGCCAAGATTTGTATTATCGCCTTAATGGCTTGATCATTGAGCTACCTCGCTTTGAGGAACGTGATGACAAACGACAACTGATTGAGAACATTCATCGGCGTCACGCCGAATCTGAACAACAGCTTTGCCCTCACCTCCTTTCTCTGATGCTGTCTTACTCATGGCCAGGAAATTTGCGTGAACTCGATAGTTTAATCAAAGTATCCGCCTTAATGGCGCAAGGTGAAGAAATATTGGAACTCACACACGTCCCAGCCCACCTAAGTAAGAAACTAAGCCAAGCTCAAGAAGGAGCAGCATCGGCTGAACCAACTTCAGAACTGCGTGCAACCGTCGAAGATAAGTTGCTCAAAACATATCAAGCCAACCAGGGGAACATTAGCAAAACGTCTCGTATGCTTGGTGTGAGCCGAAATACCATTTACAGAAAATTGAAAAGCCTTGGCATATTAAGTTAATTCTACGACCTCAGATATAAAAAGAGCACCGTTGCGGTGCTCTTTCTCTTTGAAACCTAGCTTACAGGCCGCCTTGTTGTTGTGCCTGTTTTACTAATGCCTGACGTTGAGTTTCCTTCTCAGAGATCACTTGATTGTCCTTGTGCATTTCCTGTTCCAATTCTGCTGGAATGAAAACAAAGTACTTGTTAAGAGTCATCTTAGAACCTCAATTTGCTGTGTTAATTACCTTCTTGGTCGACGTAAACAAAACCAGAAAAACATGTTTTACTGGATCCTTGTTGCTAGTTTCAAAAAATAAAGGATGTTCATATAATAAACATCCTCCATGTGGGCGCTAATTATAGGCGTAGTTTAAAGGCTTACCTAGCACTCTTTTTCACCTTTTGTGCAATCTGAGTTTCGATCGAAAAACGGGTTTAATTGCCCGTAGTTACTAAGGTATTGTTAAAAAGAGAAAAAAGCTTTTACTGTAACTGACGACAGGGATGAGCTTACGAGTGTAGGTTCACTTGCAATTGTGTATCGTAGAGTTCGAATACGATAATAATAACGCTACATGCCCTTAATCTGCGTAGTTAAAAACTTTGAAGTGATAGACAACCGAAGTCATATCTGTGCAACTCAGTTTAACGATTTGTCTACCAGTTCAATATTTCATCTTTTTTGAGAAATCTTTAGCCACTTTTTTGTGTGAAACGCCCCAAAAGAGCAGACAATTAAAAGTGTGGCATATGACCACAATTGTCTATCCCCACTTAGCTTCGGGAGGCGTTTATGAAAAGTAACAAACTTGGCCATGTGATGTCTTTCAGCAGGATGTTTTCCTTCATCGCATTCTTGACGGCCACATTCGCATGGATTCTCAGCATGTACGCCCTATTTACTGTTTCTTTAGTGGCTCTTGTGGTCAGTGCAATTCTCTACCTAAAAGACAGGTTTTATCAAAACAAGAAAACGACCACTGAAAAGAGCGCCTAGGCGCTCTTTTCTATTGAATGTCATTTCTGTGTGACTTGATATAGTTATCAATCCGTTCGAGTTCGTGAAAATAACCATACATACCAATACGATTAATTTCTGGTTCTATACAGTATTTTTCTTCTTTTACCATAGCTTCTACAAACATTCCGCTTGATGCAATTGTGAAAGGTGAACACGCTGAGTAACCATTATTTTCTGCAATATACTTCAATCGCCCAAATTCAAAAATTTGACCTGGAATAGCAACGATAAGGGACAAGACAATTGTTATAGTTATCACTTTAATCGGCACTTTGACTAACTGAGTCATTCGATCAAATAAAATATAGACCAATAATGTAGGGCACAAGAGTAAGCTTGCGATACTTAAAACATATGACGCATCAATGTAGACCACTTGAAAACCACTACTGAGCTGAAGCGGTAGAGATTCGAAAACGAAATGATGATAAAGGCGATAGATGGAGTAAGTAATCAGTAATATGAACATAAGCAACACGAAAGCTGTGTGAAATGGATGCTTCTGTTGTGTCATTTCTATTACCTTATAGTTGAGGAGACGGCAGAGAGCGGCTTAGCTTCACTCTTCGAAGAGAAATATTAAACTGCTAGCAAATGCATGCTCTCCCATTTCTGAGAAGTGCGTGACGAATCAACGTTTAATGTAACTTTTAAATCTACCAATATCTTACAGACACAAAAAAGGATGCCACTTGGGCATCCCTTTATATCTTTATATTTAGTCGGTTTACTTAAAACGATTACACGTCGTAAGTTGTAGACGCTGTGTCGCCGCCTGTACCAGTCCAGTTAGTGTGGAAGAATTCACCACGTGGACGGTCAATACGCTCATAAGTGTGAGCACCGAAGTAGTCACGTTGAGCTTGAAGCAGGTTCGCTGGTAGACGAGCTGTTGTGTAACCGTCTAGGAAAGATAGCGCAGAAATCGTACATGGCATTGGGATACCAGACTCTAGAGACTTCGCTGCTACTTTACGCCATGCTGCTAGGCTGCCTTGTAGGATGTTTTTGAAGTACTCATCAGAACCTAGGAATGCGATGTCTGGATTCGCTTCGTACGCATCACGGATGTTGCCTAGGAACGCAGAGCGGATGATACAACCACCACGCCACATTAGGGCTACGTTACCGTAGTTTAGGTCCCAACCGTTCTCGTTCGATGCTTCGCGCATTAGCATGAAGCCTTGAGCGTAAGAGATGATCTTAGAAGCTAGTAGCGCTTGACGTAGTGCATCAACCCACTCTTGCTTGTCGCCTTCAACTGGAGTGATTGTCTTACCGAATAGAGATTCAGCTTCAACACGTTGGTCTTTCAGTGCAGATAGACAACGAGAGAATACAGACTCAGAGATAAGTGTTAGTGGAATACCTAGGTCTAGTGCGTTAATACCAGTCCATTTACCAGTACCTTTTTGGCCTGCTGTGTCTAGGATCTTCTCAACGAGAGGCTCACCGTCTTCATCTTTGTAGCCAAGGATGTCAGCCGTGATTTCAACAAGGTAGCTGTCTAGTTCAGTCTTGTTCCAATCAGCGAATACTGCTTGCATCTCGTCAGCAGACATACCAAGACCGTCTTTCATGAACTGGTAAGCTTCTGTGATAAGCTGCATGTCACCGTATTCGATACCGTTGTGTACCATCTTAACGAAGTGACCAGCACCGTCGTTACCAACCCAGTCACAACATGGCTCACCAGCGTCAGTTTTCGCAGCGATACCTTGGAAGATAGGCTTAACCGCTTCCCATGCTTCAGCAGCACCGCCAGGCATGATAGATGGACCGAAGCGCGCACCTTCTTCACCACCAGATACACCAGTACCGATGAAGTGGATACCTTTTTCACGTAGTGCAGCAACACGACGGTTTGTATCTGGGTAGTTAGTGTTACCACCGTCAATAATGATGTCGCCTTTGTCTAGCAGAGGTACTAGCGCTTCGATGAACTTGTCTACAACGTCACCAGCGCGAACCATCAACATTACTTTACGCGGCGTTTCTAGCTTCTCTACTAGTTCTTCTAGAGAGTATGCACCGATGATGTTCGTGCCTTTTGCTGGACCTTCCAGGAACTCGTCTACTTTAGCAGCAGTACGGTTGTGAGCAACCACTTTAAAGCCGTGATCGTTCATGTTTAGGATAAGGTTTTGACCCATTACTGCTAGGCCAATTACACCGATATCACCTTTCATTGTTTCTCTCCAATTTTATTTCATCGACGAGCAGCGTCTTAAGCAATTTTTGCTGCCGCGTCTAAATCTAAATACCATTCCGTTAGGCCCGATTTCGCTTGAATCTTAGCCGCTGGGTATGGCAGTGCGTGTGCTGGTGAACTGTTAATTTCTTCAACAATGTCCGCTTTTCCTGCACCAAGCACTAAGTAACTAATGCGTTTCGCTGCTTCTAATACGCGTGCGGTTTTCGACACACGAAGTTGGCCCGATTCAGGATGCGACGCCACAAGAGATAGGTTCGCATCATCATAATTCGTTTGGCCAGGGAACAGAGAAGCTGTATGACCATCTGCACCAACGCCTAATAAGATCCAGTCAAACACAGGTGTGCCGTTTTCATTCGGGATTACCTCTGCCATCTCTTTTGCAAAGCGCTCGGCTTCTGCTTTAGGCTCATCTTCGCCACGGATGCGGTGAATGTTTTCTGCAGGAATATTTACTTGGCTAAACAACAACGTGTTCGCTTCACCGTAGTTGCTTTCTGCATCGTCAGGGGCAACACAACGTTCGTCACCCCACCAAAAGTGGAGGTTTTCCCATTGAATGGAGGTTGCGTAAGCCTCTGAAGCCAGTAGTTTAAACAGCATTTTAGGAGTGCTGCCGCCAGAAAGAGAGATGTGAACAGGTCTGCCCATTTCGCTAAACGCTTTCATATCGTTAGCTAGGCTTTCAACTACCTGTTCTGCTGTTTGGTAGATCTTATGGTTGATCATAGTTCACAGTAATCCGTATCTGTTAAGTTTTTACATGGGAAACGCCAAGCGCGGCCATCACGCTGTAACAAGTCATCTGACTCTTTAGGTCCCCAAGTGCCGCATGCGTACCCGAAGAGGGATTGTGGATCTTGCTTAAAATCTAAGATTGGCTGTACGTATTGCCAGCACGCTTCCACCGCATCACTACGTGCAAATAGCGTAGCATCACCATTCAAAGCATCAAGTAGAAGACGCTCGTATGCCGTTAGCATTTGCGTTTCTTGCAGGTCAGCGTAATGGAAGTTCATTTTCACTTCCTTCGCTTCAAAGCCTGCGCCTGGCTCTTTCAAGCCAAAGCTCATTTGAATGCCTTCGTCTGGTTGAATACGAATGATCAGCTTGTTTTCTGGTGCGTTTTGACCAAACACAGGATGCGGTGTTTGTTTAAAGTGGATAACCACCTCAGTAACGCGTGTTGGAAGACGCTTACCAGTACGCACGTAAAATGGCACGCCATTCCAACGCCAGTTGTTGATGTACGCTTTCAAACCGATGTAAGTCTCTGTACGAGAATCGTCTGCAACTCCCGGCTCTTCACGGTAGCCGCGTAGGCTTTGCCCACGGACTTCAGACGCCGTGTATTGGCCTAATACTAGGTCATTGCGCAGAGCGTTTTCGTCTAATGGCTTTAGGCATTGAAGCACTTTTACCACTTCATCACGCATCGAGTCTGCATTGATTTGCGCTGGTGGTTCCATACCTACCATTGCTAATACTTGTAGCAAGTGGTTTTGGAACATGTCGCGCACAGCGCCAGAGTTGTCGTAGTAACCACCACGCTCCTCTACGCCAAGGAATTCTGCGCCTGTGATTTCAACGTAATCAATGAAGTTACGGTTCCAAAGCGGCTCAAACATCGCATTAGAGAAACGAAGCACAAGTAGGTTTTGTACCGTTTCTTTACCTAAGTAATGGTCAATTCGGTAGATTTGATGCTCTTGGAAGTGCTCGTGAATTTCTTTGTCCAGAATACGCGCCGATTCAAGGTCATAACCGAATGGTTTCTCAATGATCAGGCGTTTCCAGCCATCTTCTTCACTGTTAAGACCATGTGCTGCAAGACTTGCAGGGATCACACTGTATAAACTTGGTGGGGTTGCTAAGTAAAAAAGCGTATTGCGTTGCTCGAATTGATATTCGTCCGCAAGTTGGTCTAAGCGAGAAGATAGCTTACCGTAATCTTGTGTGTCAGAAGTATTAATTGCTTGGTAGTGCAGATGGTTAATAAATGCATCAAGCGTTTCTGGCTCAGTCTTTTCCATTTCCTGAAGCGATTTTTTCAGCTTCGCGCGGTAAGACTCATCACTGTATTCAGTGCGACTTACACCCAGAATGGCAAAATTCTCTGGAAGCTGCTTGTTCGCGTAGAGGTGGTATAAAGCAGGAATGAGCTTACGGTACGTAAGGTCACCTGAAGCACCAAAAATAACGATGCTGCTGTTTTCTGGTATTACCATCATCTTTCCCTTAAAAACGAGGTACTTATTGTGTGCCCGGATACGGCTAGAGAATGAGCCAACCCTATCAATGGCACCTCAAAATAGAAAATTGGTCTTACCTATTACGTTGATAGGTAAAGTCTATGGGCCCAAAGAACCTCAAGAAGTTGCATTTCCGATTCTTGGAAACACGACGTATTGAGGTCATTTAAGTCACTTATGTCTCAAAAGTACACACTGTACTCGCTGGAGGAGAGTCCGACACGGGGCAATATTGTCTACGACTATTTGATTTACATCAACACTTGCCAGTGCAAACGTTTAAATAAGTTGCACAAAACGTCATAAGCGATTGTATTTTATTGATAAAAAAAGTTTCATCTGAACGCTCCAAAATTTAAGCAAAAACTCTAATATGGACAATAATTACTCATCCTTGCAATCCATTACAGTTTTATCGTGATCTGTGTTACTTACTTTTTATTTCATCACCCTATTGATAATGATACTCAATTAAAGATAATGAAATCACTATTAATGTGAAAGTAGAACGCCATGAAATCAAGCGCCATTAACCCACACCCCATAAACCGAATACAATCGGTGCTTGACTACATTCACACCAACTTAGACAGCACTCTGAGCGTAGATGAAATATCGAAAGCAAGTTGTTGGTCGCGCTGGCAACTGCAACGCGTATTTCAACAACACACTGGCGTATCCGTCGCTCACTACATCAGAGAGCTTAAACTTAGCCTTGCGGCTGAGCGCTTAATCCATACTTCTGACCGCTCGTTAGATATAGCGATAGAAATGGGATTTACATCTGAACACGCATTTAGCCGAGCGTTCAGGAATATGTTTTCAAAAAGCCCCCGTGAATATCGAAAAACGCAACAACTATCCGGGTTGAGACAACCTTTGACGCTGCGTAAGACACCAAAAGAAGAGAAAAAACATCAGCGCTTTATTGAAGTTCGAATAGAAACAAAACCGGCTTTTGAACTTGCTGGTCATCATGAACCTATTCACGGATTGTTTTCCGCTACGCCCAATTTCCAATCCAAAGTACCGTCACTTTGGTCACGTCTTTATTCATCTGAAAACCTTAACAATTCGGAAAGTAGTTACTTTGGCGTGATTGATGTGACTCAAGCGTATTCAAACAACCAACAACTTGAGTATTGGGCAGGTTATGAGTGCAGTCCAACAGCAAACGCACCAAGATCAACGAACTCTTCCAACTCGGGGTTAGACCTCTTGGCTGTTCCAGAGCAAACCTACGCCGTCATTACACACATAGGCAAAGCATCAGAGCTCGCCTCAACGCTGGAATGGTTTATTTTACATTGGCTACCCTACTCTAATTATCATGCTATCGATGGTTATGAGTTAGAGCTTTATCCAGAAGGTTATGATGTTGATAGCGAACAAGCACAAATGCAGTATTGGATTCCTGTCGAGCCAAACGACGCGCTATCTTTAAAACCTAAGAACAGAAGAATAAGTTCCAAAGATTAGTGTTTTGCACCAAATTGTTAACTTTTCCTATTTCTTTGAATATAGAATACAAATAACAATCATTATCAATAAATAGAAAAAGTAGTGGAATTTATAAATATGGAAAGTCCGATTCGATTTCATCGTTCAGCGGTTGCTATCGTCGTATCCGCATTGCTCGCTGGCCACGCCAATGCGACTGAGAGCGTATCCCAACACGAAACGATTACGGTGCTAGGAGAAACATACCGAAACACCGCAACTAAAACCGTTTTAGAACCGGAGGAAACACCGCAAGCGATCACGGTAATCACTAAAGATGACATGGACCTGCGCGGCGTAAACTCGGTGAGCGAAGCATTGCGTTACGCGCCTGGCGTAAATACAGAATTGCGTGGCGGTGCCGTTTCCCGACTTGACCTATTCAATATTCGTGGTTTTATTAACTACACCAACTTTTATGATGGTCTTCCTTTGCTGTACAACGGTTGGAACCTTCAACCGCAGGTCGATTCCGTTGCTCTTGAGCAAATCGAGGTTTTTAAAGGGCCAACGTCTGTTCTTTACGGCAATATTCCACCAGGAGGTATGGTCAATATTATCGCCAAGGCGCCTCAGTCAACACCCTCACACTCTGTCTCGATTAGTACTGGGACTAACAGCCTAAAAGAACTGACGTTCGACACCACAGGACAAATTGGTGATTCTAATGTTGATTACCGTATCGTCGGCCTGGCAAAACAGCGAGATGGTCAAGCCGATACGTCTGAAGACGAACGTTATGTACTCGCCCCATCTTTCAATTGGCAAGCGACAGAAAGCACATTAGTGAACGTGAATGTTTACTATCAAAATGATCCATCAGCAGGTATCTACACGACTGTGCCTGCATCTGGCTCAGTGATTAAAAACCCACTTGGCTCGATGTCACCAAGCACTTATTTGGGGGATGAGGACTGGAACACTTACGAACGCGAAGTTCTGATGATGGGTTACAAAGTCCAACACGACTTTAACAACAATTGGCAATTTCTACAGAATGCCCGCTACATGACCGCCGATGCCTATCAGGAAAACACATATAACGGTGCACTTGAAGCGGATAACCGTACCGTTGGTCGAAATGCCTATTTAACCGATGAAAAGTCCAAATCCTTTGTGATTGACAACCAACTATCTGGCTACGTTAAAACAGGAAATTTTGAACATAACTTATTGTTCGGGCTTGATTATCAGTATCTAGATTCAGATGTAAAATACAAAGACACGCTTGGGTATTCGCTAACTCAGGACATTTTTAATCCTGACCACAACAGCATTGATCGTAATGCACTGAATTTCCAATACAAACAAAACTTAGATATCAAAACGAAGCAGATTGGCGTTTATTTCCAAGATCAAGTTCGTTACGACCAACTTGTAATGATTGCAGGTCTTCGTTGGGATAAATACGATTCAAATACAGACGCCGTTAGCGATTATCTAGGAGCAGTATCCAACAGCAAGGAAGAGTTAGACGATACCAACGTATCTTTCCGAGTCGGTGGTTTGTATGAGCTAGACTTTGGTCTCTCGCCATATCTTACTTACTCGGAAAGTTTTGAGCCAATTGCGGGTGCCGACTCTTCTGGTAAAGCATTTGAGCCATCAACCGGTCATCAATGGGAGTTAGGCTTTAAATACGCCCCATTATCTGGTGATATCTCAGGTAACTTAGCACTCTTCCATATTACGAAGAAAAACGCGATCTTGACCGATCCGAATAATCCTTATGCACCGAACTATCAAGCGGGCGAAGTGGTATCACAAGGTATTGAACTTGAGGCAAAATGGCAAGCCACAGCACAAGCTGATTTCACTCTAGGCTATACATATACCGATATGGAGATTACCGAGGACAGTTATTACAACCAAGAAGGTAAAACGCCGGTTTGGGTACCTGAGCAAACGGCCTCTCTATGGGCAAATTACTTCTTTGAAGGAAATCTTTCAGGCCTTCGTACCAGTGCTGGCGTTCGCTATGTCGGAGAAGCACAAATTGATGCACAGAATAGTCAAAAAGTACCGGACTACACCTTGTTTGATTTGGCAGCAAGTTACGATTTCTCAACGGTATCTGAATCAATGAAAGGGGCTAGCGTCACGCTTTCTGCAAGCAATCTATTCGATAAAGAATACTATTCTTGTTACGACAAAAATAACTGTTGGTTTGGCGCTGAGCGCTCTATCGAAGCGAAGTTAGAATACAACTTCTAACCTCTTAGAGCGGAACAGCCGTAATTTGTAAAGCGATGGTTTCTACAATAAGCCATCGCTTTTTATTTTGCATAGAGCATCAATATAAACGCTACCGTGTCACTTTTTTATAGCACCTTTCCGGCCTACCTACCGACCCATAGTTTAAATCAGCCTCTAGTTCACCAGTGCTGATCAGATACTCCAAATAGCGCCTCGCCGTTGTTCGGCTCGCGCCGATCTTTTCGCCTGCCTCATCAGCGGTCAGCGCACTGCCATTTGGGAACAACTCTCTGATCTTGTCTAGGGTTACACCATCAATCCCTTTTGGTAATCGGTTCGGCAAGTTGTCTTGATTGGCATGAGACTGCAGCATTTTATCAACGAGGTTCTGATCCAAACTCTCCACGATGTCTAGTTGTTGGCGTTGGGACACATACTTTTTCAGTGCGGCATCTAAGCGTGGAAACATCACGGGTTTTAACAGGTAATCGACAACGCCACCCCTCATCGCCTGTTGTAATGTATCGACATCCCTTGCGGCTGTAATCAAAATGACATCACACGTTTGGTTACTTGCACGCAGTGTATTTAGTATCTCAAGCCCTGTGCCATCGGGAAGATAGACATCCATCAATAGTAAATCTGGCTTAAGAATGTCGAGTTGCATTTCTGCTTCCATTCTCGTGGTCGCAATTCCAACCACTTCCAAACCTGTCAGTTGGCTTAAGTATTTGTGGTGCAGCTCAGCAATAGCCAGATCATCTTCAATGATCATTACGCGAGTCGCCATACTCATAATTGTTCTTCCTTGGGTAAGTACACCGTTATTCTTGTCCCATAATTTGTATTGGGTATCATCTCAACATGGCCGTGATATCGAGTAGCAAGCTGATTGACAAGGTGTAACCCAACACCTCGATTTTGGCGAGATTTCGTCGAAACGCCTTTTGTAAATAATGTTTGTGGATCCATTGTTTTTGGGAGGCCACAGCCATGATCTATCACCTCAAGTATCACTTCATTTCCGTAATCGCTAACGGACACATCAATGTTTCTGCGTTCTGACGCAACATTTGATTCATCGCGAATTGAAGTTAACGTGGCATCGAAAGCGTTATCAATCAAATTACCCAAAATTGTGACTAGGTCTTCCGAATTTAGCCACTCAGGCAGGGGCTCCAGACGACTGCCTTCCTCAACCACCAGTTGTAAGCCTAACTCGCGAGCACGTTCAGTTTTTCCAAGCAACATACCTGCAATTAGCGGGTCTTTAACGGTATCTCTTAAAAACTCAATCATTGCCTGATAGTGTGCGGTTTCTTGTCCAATTAACTTTTGCACCGCATCAAGTTCACCCATTTGTACTAGCCCACTAATGGTGTTGAGCTTATTGCGATGCTCATGGGTCTGCGAACGTAACAAATCTGCATATTCCTTGGTTTGTGATAGCTGCTCGGTTAGATCATTGATTTCATCCCTTAAACGGAAACTCGATACCGCCCCCACGATTTTTCCATCAACATAAATTGGAGAGCGATTTGCAATCAGGCGCTTATGATTAAGGAATATCTCAATATCATGATCTTCCTGCCCGCTTTCTAACACTGTATATAGATCGCTATCACGCAGCGTGTCAGTCAAAGGTTTATTGAGCGCTGATTCTCTATCAATACCGAGAATCTGGCAGGCACTACGATTTATCGAGCGAAGTATCCCTTGGGCATCAATGCTTAACACGCCCTCTTTGATGGTGCTCATCGTCACTTCTAATTCGCCGTACAACCGCCCTATCTCTTCAGGCTCAAAGCCTAAAATGGCGCGCTGAAACTTTCTCGACGCATAATTGGATACAATGGCATTAGCGACGACAACTACGATGACCATTAAAATCAAAAAGGCCAAAAATGGTTCGATGCGGTCTTGCAGTCGGTCGAGCAAATAGCCAACCGAAACCACACCAATGATGTTCTCTTGCTCGTCAAAAATCGCAGCTTTACCACGAACTGAATAACCTAACGAGCCCTGTGCCGTCGAAACATAAGACAACCCCTGTTCTAGCGCTCGACGATTGTCGCCACCTCTCATTGGCTTGCCCAACCGCTCATCAACAGGGTGGATTAAGCGTACTCCCTTATGGTCGCCAATAACGATGAATGCAGCACCTATGGCTTCGGTTAATTCTCGAAAGCGAAGTTGGTATGGCTGGGGGTTTTGGGTTTCGATCATTTCACGAACAACCGCTGAGTCCGCTAAAAAACGGGCAACACCCAGTGCTTTTTCTCCCATTTCTTGCTCTTGATTGATTTTGAGATAAGTGAACCCCGCGGCGACAAGCAATAACAGCTCTATCAACCCCGATAGCGTCATGATAATGAGCATCCGCTTACGAAAGCTGATGGTTTTCCAACTCATTGATACATCCTTGTGATTCACTCTTGAGCGTAACGTTAACACTCAGTTAACAGCATGACGTTGTCGCGGTGATAAATCTGTGAGGAAGGCAAACAAACCGCAGAGTTTACGGTTAATTAATCGACGAGCTGAAACATAAAATTACAACCATTCACCAAATTTAGCATTCCTCTCTGATACTCAATTCCATACATAAATTGCCCTTAAAATCATGATCGCGATCACATCGATTTTAGCGGTTTTTGAGGCGTTTTTAGACTTTACAACGTATAATTTTTAATCAACGAAACCAATGAGAGTTTCGGTTTGAAAGCAGTGAAGCTGGAAGTCTATTAAAAGCTCAACATTGATGTCAGTGGTTTGGACAAAAATAAAACAAAACACAAATACTGACTATATGACAAACACTTAGACACCATCTGAAAACTGGAAAACTATAAACAGAGGTGCATTTATAGTTAGAAGGAACACCAAACATGGAACGCGATACCTTTGGAATATGCCTGAATAAGGCGATGCTGTCAGAGAATATGTATTCAACATTTACACACGTCAGGGCTTATGAAAAAAACGGAGGCGGTACTTCTGATCTCAAAGTCCTGTTATCGTTCCCTCAAATGAGTGGAAAAGATCTATTGAATACGATGCGAGGTTCTCGTCAGCTCGAGTGGAGAGCGGAGTTTCACTGTCCATATACGAAATAAATTTGTAACATCTCCCGCGCCCAGCACAAATATAACTGGGCGCATACTACTGCCCAATTTTCCCTCCTACTTAACACGCAGTTACGAATCCTTTATATTAGAGCTAATACTCTACGACAAAGCAGCCATTATGAAAAAAACAGGAAAGTTTTGGATACTGGGCTTACTTAGCAGCTCGATTTCCCTTGCCTGTCATGCGGCACCGATCACTTTTGATACCGCATGGCAGCTATTGCTAGAAAACAACTATTCTCTCAAAGCTCAACGCTCAAACGTCGAGAACTACCAATACCAAGAGAGTGCCACCAGCAATCTCAACTTACCTCAGGTTACTATTGGCGCGAATTACACGCGTTTAGATACCGATATCACGCTGTCGGGAAAACAGATCCTAGACAGCACAGGAGCACACATTAACGTACCTCCTGCTTTTCAGCCTATTTTTGGTGCCTTAGCTAATACCACTTCGACCATAACCGAGCGCGATATTTTCTCTTCGTCTATTCGTGCGATTTGGCCGATTTTTACTGGTGGTCGAATTTCTGCGGCTCAATCAGCTGCAGAAGGCAAAACGGATGAGGCGAAAAGCCAGCTTCTAATGGAACAACAAGCGCGTTTTGAAGATTTATCGAAGTACTACTTTTCTGTCGTACTGGCAAAGGAAGTACTCGCAACGCGGCAAGCGGTTGAAGCAGGGCTAAAAAAGCATCGAGATTTTGCCATTAAGCTTGAAGAGCAAGGACAAATCGCGCACGTTGAGCGCCTGCAAGCCGAGGCTTCTTTAGATAAAGCATCCGTAGAAACACGTAAAGCAGCCAGTGATTTGAGTATCGCTCAGGCTGCATTAGGTAAATTACTCGCGCAAGATGATGCCGTAGAGCCCGCTGAATCTTTGTTTATCAACGACAGTCTTCCCCCTCTTACTGCTTTTGTCGATCAAACGTTGCTTACCTATCCGGGGTTGGAGCTTCTGAGCGCTAAACACAAACAAGCCTCTAGCTTAATCAAAGCAGAAAAAGGGAAATACTACCCTGAAGTTTATCTTTACGGCGACTACAGCTTGTATGAAGACGATTCTCTCGCAAGCCAAATGAAGCCTGACTGGTTAGTTGGTGTTGGTGTCAGCATTCCACTGATTGAATCATCAGGGCGAAGCGAAAAAGTCAAAGCCGCTCAAAGCGTCGTCTCGCAGGTCGACTCATTAAAGTCCCAAGCCAAACAAGACTTATCGCTGTTAGTCCAAAAGACATACTTGGAGGCTCAGCAAGCCATTGATGAAGTACAAGGGCTCGCATCTAGCATTGAACTCGCTAACGAAAACCTGCGCTTGCGTGAAAAAGCATTTACTCAGGGTCTGTCGTCTTCTCTGGATGTTGTGGATGCACAACTTTATGTCGCGAGTATAGAAACACAACGTTCAGCGGCGCGTTTCCGCTATTTAATATCTTTAACCAAGCTACTCGCATTGAGCAGTGAAATGAACAGCTTCGAACAATATCAAAATACCGCTTATATCCCTGCTTCAACATCCAAAGAGGTGAAATAAATCATGGCAGCTAAATCACTAAAACCCGTTTTACTCTCACTTTGTGCTTTGGGTGTTGCCTCTTGGGTTGGGTATCAATTTTACCAAGCCTATCAACCGGAACCGATCCGCTTACAGGGATTAATTGAAGCCCAGCAATACAGTATTTCCTCAAAAGTTCCAGGGCGTATTGATGAGGTCATGGTACGTAAAGGCGACGATGTAGAGAAAGGTCAGCTTATTTTTACCCTTCATAGTCCTGAAATTGAAGCGAAGTTAGAACAAGCAAAAGCAGGTGAAAAAGCGGCGGACGCCTTAGCTCAAGAAGCTGAGAAAGGCGCACGTGAGCAACAAATCCAAGCAGCAAAAGATCAGTGGATGAAAGCCAAAGCCGCTGCGAATTTAATGGAAAAAACCTACAATCGTGTGAATAACCTTTATAACGATGGCGTGGTTGCAGAACAAAAACGCGATGAAGCTTTAACTCAATGGCAAGCAGCGAAATACACAGAAAGTGCTGCGTTTCAAATGTATGAAATGGCAAAAGAAGGCGCTAGAAGTGAAACCAAAGTGGCTGCGGCGGAAAAAGCGCGCATGGCATCAGGTGCCGTAGCCGAAGTAGAAGCGTACGCGAAAGATACTCAGATCTACAGCTGGTTCGACGGCGAAGTCTCTCAAGTTCTGCTTCAAAGTGGTGAATTAGCACCTCAGGGCTTCCCAGTAGTTACTGTAATAGATACAGAAGATGCCTGGGCGACACTGAATGTGCGTGAAGATTACCTTCAACACTTTAAAAAAGGAGCAACCTTTGATGCCTATTTGCCTGCCTTAAATAAAAATGTTGAGTTCAAAGTAACGCATGTTGCCGTTATGGGTGACTTTGCAACGTGGAGAGCAACCGATGCCTCTCAAGGTTTTGATCTTCGTACCTTTGAAGTAGAAGCTCGTCCAGCTCAACCCGAACCTGAACTGCGTATGGGAATGAGTGTTGTCGTTGAACTTTAATCACAACCACTAGGTTAATGCTATGACGATTAAGATTTCACAGCGGCATATCTTACGACGAGACAAGTGGTTGCTTTCGTGCCTTACTTGGATACCGATTTTGCTCGCGATGATGATTTGGGGAGTGTTCTCTGCGGGCATTGCCCGGGATCTGCCAATCGGTGTGGTTGATCTACAACATTCCCAACTTTCTCGAAAGCTCATTCAATCTTTGGATGCGTCGTCGAGTCTGGCTGTTAATTATCACTACACCAGTGCAAGCGAAGCAAAAAATGCGATGATTGAAGGCGATATCTACGCTTACGCGGTCATCCCATCTAAGTTCGACCAAGATATTCTCCAACACCGCCAACCTCAACTTTCTGTCTTTTACAACAGTCAGTACATTTTGGTAGCGAAATTGATCAACTCTGCCGTTACGCAAGCACAAGGCTATTTCGATGCTCAGGTTGAAGTAATGAGCAACTTGGCTAAGGGTAACACCACAACGTTAGCGGCGGCTGGGCAGGCTGTACCCGTGTCGACACAAATAACCGCATTATTTAACCGTAACAATAACTACGCACAATTTTTGGTAACGGCTATCGTGCCAGCCATTTGGCAAATATGTATTGTAGTAAGCACTATTTTGATTCTTGCCGCGCACTTTCGCATTTATGGTGGAAAGAATGGCTTTGCATTTTTGGGCGAAAAGCCATACGCCAGGCTCACTACCTTATTAAGTCGGTACATTCCGGTCTTTATGGCGCAAGGTGCGTTGTTCTTGTACTGGTTTTATTCCGTGCTTGATTGGCCAATGGAAGGCAGTTTTGTGGTTATGCTATTAGCACAATTGGCGACGGTTATCGCCTGTATCATTATGGGAGCGTTGTTCTTCTTCTTGTCGATGGATCCTGCACGTGCGATGAGTTTTGCTGGCGCATTTACGGCTCCAAGCTTCGCGTTCATGGGAATTACATTCCCAGTTTCTGACATGAACACGCTCGCTTATGCATGGCGTTCATTATTGCCGATTACCCATTACATTGAAGTACAAGTGAGTCAAGCAAGCTATGGAGCATCGGCCGCACAATCTTTAAGCTCGCTATGGCCTATGATTGGTTACGTTGTGCCCCTGCTCATTACCGCAGCCTTGATGGGTAAACATCGAACAGCTTCATCAACACGCCAAGCGAAGGAGGCGGTATGACATTGTGGCAACTGATTAAAGCGGAACTTAAGGCCGTTCTAACCAATCCAGTCGTTACGTTGACCGTGTTTGGTGGTGTCGTATTTTACTCGTTTTTATACCCTTTGCCTTATGCACAACAAACGCCTCGTGAACAACCAATCGCGATTGTTAATCTAGATGGTAGTCAGACGAGTTTAAAGCTGGAACGTATGGTTGATGCCACCCCACAAGTCAACGTAGTCACTCGACTTCATACGATTGCCGATGCAAAGCAAGCATTTTTACAACGAGAGATCACCGGTTTTTTAGTCATACCGGAACACTTTTACAAAGACCTAATGCTAGGTAAAAGCCCGACTCTGGCCTACGCTGCGGACGCCTCGTATTTTCTCGTGTACGGAACCGTGGTAGAAGGATTGGCCCAAGCGGGAGGCACATTAGGGGCCCAAGTGAAAGTCAGTAAAATGGTGATAGATGGTGTGCCCATGAGTATGGCTAGCCATAATTACTCAGCTATTAAGCTTAACATGAAACCGACGTTCAACCCAACCATGGGTTACATCGAATACGTAGTGCCGGCAGTATTTGTTCTGATTTTACAACAAACGTTGATCATGGCGGTTGGATTGCAAACGGGAACACAGCGTCATGGTCGTGGCTATTGGTCACAAGTATCAACGGGATCGCTGCTGCTTGTGAGAACGTTAGTATTTGTGGCAATTTATTATTTACTCGGCGCCTATTATTTTGGTTTTAGCTTCGAACGCTTAAACGTAAACCATATCGCCAACGCGGGCGAATTGCTGGCTATGTTGTTACCGTTCTTTTTAGGTTGTTGCGGACTAGGCTTCTGGCTAGGTTACTTATTACCTCGGCGTGAACTTGTCACCTTAGTCGTCCTAGTGAGCTCTATGCCGCTCATTTTCTTGGCTGGTTTTATTTGGCCGATTGAAGCCATACCTACTCCTTTACTATGGATTTCTGATTTAAGCCCAAGCACTTGGGCGATCAAAGCTTTCTTAGCGCTAAACCAAATGGGGGCAACCTGGCAACAAGTCGCTCTACATTGGACGGCACTTTGGGCACTCACTGTGCTTTGGGGTAGCGTTGCGTACTGGATTGCTAAGCAAAGTAACAAGCCTGTTGTAACAGAGAGCTTGGGGTGACAGCTGACATTTTCTATTACTATAAAAAAAGCCGGGTAACTAAACCCGGCTGAAAATCTGCGTCCTTGCAGCGGACATATGGTAAAAACACTTTTTGCTCTGGGCTTACCCATTGAGCGAGATTAGATTAAGCCAAAAAGTATGGATTCCATACTCTCATATAGAGGGTCATATCCTTCCAATAGACATTAGTCTTCGCTAGAAAGATAACGTTTTTCAGACACAAAAAAACAAGACTCACATTGAGTCTTGTTGTTGATAGGGATGAGCAAGATACATGTCGCCGCTAAGTCATATCGCGGATTATTTTCTCTCGGTATTCTGTAACGACCTTCATGATTGAATTTTTTACATCACCGACTTGCTTAGAGGGTTGGCACCATAGGCCAAAACCAAACTTAAAACCTTCCAATAATTCAGAAGCTTCCACTGGCTCTATATGATTATTAGAAAACTCCGAATGGGCAAACGTTCTGGGGAGAATCGCCCATCCTAAACCTGCTTCAACCATTTTCACGACTAGGGCCAATTGGTCGACCTCTTCATGGTTCGAACTTACGATGACTTTTTCGCCCATTCCCTCTTCAATAAGAGAACGCAGTACAAATTGTTTACTATTCCTCAAGGCTGTCAATACTCGATCTGGTGCCACAGAAGCGAGTTCACCGCCTTTCTGGACGAAAGGAACAAATTCAAAATGACCTAAAAACGTCGCATCCAGACTATGTATTGCTCGACTATCATGCACATTGACAATACCGAATTGATACTCACCATTCTGTAAACCCTCTTTAATTTCGTTGCGATTACGAACAAGAAAGTTAACTCGCATCATCGGAAAATCTGCTGCTAATTGAATACGAAGCAATACAAGAAAACGGTGTGGTATAGCGCTTGAATAGGCGATACTAACATTCTCTAACCCACCGTAAGCCAGACTTAATGCGACTTTATCGAAAGTACGTGCTTGTTCGATGGTTTGCTTAGCATAGTGGTAAAGAAGATGACCATCTTCTGTCGGTTCTACCGAGCGCCCCACTCGCTCAAACAGGTTGACCGCCAGTTGATCTTCAAGATTGGTAATCACCTGCCCTATTGTGGTTCGGTGCTTATTGAGTTTGACCGCCGCCTTACTAAACGAAAGCTGTTCATAAACGGTTACGAACGCGAGAAGTTGTTCAAAACTAAAATTCATAGGTTGTGCTTACTTTTTAGAGTTATCTAATTAAATTATCACAAGATAGTAGAATTGCTACTCGGTAACGGTAACAAGCTGCGTTTGAATTCCTTCTCGACGACATAAAAAAACCTACTAAAGTCAGTAGGTTTCTTCCATCTTAGTTGTACTCAACAACGCGAGCCAAATAGTTAAATTCACCCGAGTCACCATGATAATCGCGGTAAACATCCACACTAAAATACTTAGGTTGGTCAGCTTGAATGTGGTCAACGATCTTCTGTTCTAATGACGCTAGCGTTTCACCTGTTTGCGAATACACAAACTGCTTGTTCACTTTTTCCAATTTGCGTTGCTTTGCTTCTTTGTGTGAGACATAGTTGTTGATCTCTTCCCACTTACCCACGTACTCGACTGCTACGTAACTCGAGTTCTCATCAATCATGATAAAGGCTGCACCTTCTTCTTTAATGGCAGACAGTTGCTGCATGTCGCTGTCGACTTTTTGCTGGTCAAGGTGAGCACCACTTTGTGCAAATGCAGTCGCAGAAGCAGTGAGCATCATTAACGTTAGAACGGCTTTTTTCATTGTGTTGTTTTCCTGTATTAAGGGAGTTCAGTCACCCAAAGTTGTCCTTGGGTAGCTTTTTTGAATCCATATTCGTAAATCGTCAGCAAGTAATGTTGGTCGAACATGTCTTTCGTCACTTTGGCGTATCCGAAGTCTTGGTCGATGTAAGTAAACTGCATCTCAATATCGTTGATTTCACTGATGTATTTCATTCGATACAGATCACCACGAGTTTGCGCTAACGTAAGGCTTGAGACGCTTTTCGATACCAAGTCCAAACCTTTGTCTTTTAGTGGTCGGTACGGTGCTTTCAAAGCACCATTGCGAATCACATCCAGCTGAGGCACTTTTTCTAACCCCAGAGCCTCTGAGATTTGTTGATAGTCGAAGTTAGACGGATTAAAGAACACCTGCGCTGCGAGACCACCATCTACGTGTAACTCTTCAAGTGTCTCCCCATCATGTTCAACATCGATAAATTGTGGAGGGAAAACACCTGGGATCGATGCACTTGCGGCAAGCACTTTGTAGATCAATTCTGATTTGTCCGCTAAGTCGCTGTTCGCAATCGCGCCGATGTTCCAAATTACTAATTCACCTGAATCAAAATGGGTACTGCCGATAAAGAGGCGTTTACCATTGCGATGTTGCTGTGCCATCGCCTCAATCATTGGCTCAGGGTAAGCATCCGCAATGAAGTCATAAAGGTTCTCGCCATCAGTAAACGCATCCTTAAACAGTGTGTTTAAAAAGTTCTTTTTACCCAGAACGCTTTTGTCGTTGATGTTGAGCATGACCTCTTTCATCTTTGGCATTGCATCACCACCGATGAAAACAAATGGCGCAATTAACGCACCCGCGCTGATACCCGTAATGATGGCGTAGTCTTTCAGCTCACCCTTTTCCTGTAAGCCCATCAAAACGCCAGCACCGTACGCGCCGTTTACGCCTCCACCCGATAAGGCCAAAATATTGAGCTGTTCACCTTCTACTTTGATTGGTGTGGTTTGATTGTGTGCCGAATAAAGGAAATCAGGCGCTTCATTGGCCCACATTCGAAGCGGTTCTTTCGGTGTTGAATTTGCGATTTCAACGTCTTTATAGTTGCTTGGAGAAACGCGGACATCCAGCGTATGAGGTGAACTGCAAGCCGCTATCAAAAGCGAGAGTGCTATCGTTACACCAGAGGAAATTAAACGATTCATAGTCAGTCTCATTTAATGTTCTCTGGCGTATGACCAGAGACTCAGTTTGAAGTTAAATGGATCAAAATGAAGTCCGTTTCGTTGTGTGGAGGTACTATAGCTAAACGCCTCAAAACGCTGTAATCGCAGATGCAGGACGCTATCCATCAATGCAATAACGCACAGAGATCATAACGTCGTGCCTAGCTTCTAGTCGTCACTGTACGCATCCATCTGCGCCTTAGTACTAGGCGATTTTCACGACATTGAACTCATGAGTGGGTTCGACAAATTCATATTGGCCGTTGATCGTCTGCAGTTCCCATGTGCCATAGCCTTTGGTGATCTCTAATACGCCATAAACCGCATTGTGAGCATGACGAAATGCTGCGACAGGAGACATCTTCTTCACCAAACAAGAAGTGAAAATTGCAGAAATCAAATCCCCAACGCCCACGGGTTGCTGGTCAAAATCAATACTTGGACGCTGAGCTAAATAACACGCTTTCGGTGTCGCTAAGATCATACTGAAGGCATCATCTGTTAGCGCATGCAGGTGTTTCACCAATACCATCTTTGGTCCCAGCTCTAGGGCTTTTTTGCATGCAGTGACCGCATCATAAAGGGAGTCAATTTTCACGCCCGTTAGCTCACTCAGCTCAAACTGGTTTGGAACAATCACATCAGCGATGGGCAACAAACTATGGCTGATCGCTTCTTTGACGCCATCCTCTACAATGCAGCCTTTATCTGGATCACCCATCACTGGGTCGCACACGTAAAGTGCGCTGTGGTTACGCGATTTAACTAAACTGACGGCTTCAGCAACGGCGCGGCATTGCTCTGCGCTGCCTTGATAACCGGATAGTACCGCACCGCATTCACTGAGCTTTTCAATATTGTCCAAACCGCGCATTAATGAACGAATATCGTCAGAGCCGAATCGTTGTCCCGTCCAGCCTTGTTGGTATTGCGTATGATTTGAGAACTGAACCGTGTGAATTGGCCAGACTTCAAGCCCCATTCTCTGCATTGGGAAGACTGCAGAACTGTTTCCTGCGTGGCCATAAACCACATGAGATTGAATAGAAATAACGCTTTTCATAAGTCACTCTTAATAGGGAAGTTTGTTAGCTTGGCGACTAAATAAACACAATACCGCGCACTGTGCTTATTTGGTCGGAATAGCCTCGACAACGCCGAGGCTTATTCTTAATCAGGCTGGATTAATTAGCCTTGGAACTCAGCAAAGTACTCATCCAACACTTTGCGTGTTGCACGACCGATAAGCTCGTATTCGTGGTGAGTAAGGTTTGCTAATGAAACTCGAACTGATGCGTGCACTACATCGAAGCCTTGGCCTGGAAGTAGGATAACGCCGGTTTCATGTGCAAGGCGGAACAGGAAGTCTTTGCCCTTCTCGCTCGCTTTGAACCATTCAACGAAGGCTGTTCCGTACAATTTGCCGCCCAAAGTGTCGAGCTCAAGCAGTGTGTAGTAGTCCACACGATCTTTGTTTTCTTCAATTTCTACACCCATGTTTTTGTACAGAGTTTTGTAACGCTCGCGGATGATGCGTTTACATGCTTCTTTGTAGTTTTGTTCTGAGTCCATCAAGCAGTTCAATGAGAACAACGCCATTTGAACTTGTTGAGGAAGAGACAAACCTGCTGTGTGGTTAAGCGCTACGCTGCGGCTGTCTGCTACGATACGGTCAATAAACTTAATCTCACGAGGTTCCGGAGTCAGCGTTTTGTAACGATCGTCCAACTCAAGTTGACGCGCTTCAGGAAGGCTGCGCATTGCATCGTCAAACACGTTGTTGTGTTGAATCGCAATCGAGCCTAAACGCCAGCCTGTTGCACCGAAGTACTTAGAGAACGAGTAAACACAAAGCGTGTTGTATGGCAATTTCGCGAACAGTGAGACAAAGTCGTCCGCAAATGTGCCGTATACATCGTCAGTCACAATGAACAGGTCGCTACGTTCGTTGTTTACGAAGTTTGATAGGTTATCCAGAGTTTCGTCCGAGAACTTCACCGACGCTGGGTTTGCTGGGTTCACGACACAAAGCAGTTTGATGCCTGTATCTGCAAGTTTTTCGATTTCAGACATAGGCAGTTGCCATGTTGTCTCATCCAGACGTAGCTCAACGATTTCCAGTTCGTATTCACTAAGCTCTGGGATCTCTAGGTACGGCGTAAAGATTGGAGTGATTAGCGCAACCTTGTCACCTTTCTTTAATAGACCGTTGTTGAACATAGTTTGGAACGTTTTTACAAGACATAAATTTTGCACATTTCGCTGATACATTTTGGTTAAAAAATCAAATTCAATATATGCAAAAAAATTATTGCACATAAGAAGCTATTACTGTGCACTTTCATCTAATTTATACAAATGATTCATAGCAGAAAGGTTGCCACGATATAATTTCATAAACAGGAAATTGTTGGGCCCAATGACACAACCAAGGTAAGCATTTGATTTAAAAAGCAATAGTTAAATATACGACAGTGGTAGTTAATAGCTGAGGAAATTGGATGGCAGATGGTGTGAAGAGTAATAAAGATTCATACTGGGTAATAGGGTATCAGACTAAAATGGCCGCGACCGCAATCGATACTCTGTCATTCCTAAAACATTTTTGCCCCATTGTTACTTGGGGCTAGTACTAATCCATCTATTGTGAGTATGGCTTTGCCTTAATAAATCTTATTTGAACTCGCCTCTAAATGAGTGGGCTTATCGATGTAACTCAGCAACGCTCATAGTGAAAACTAAATCCGAATCTGCTTGGTTTGAGTAGCTGTGAGGGACATCCGTTTTAGCTATAGCGGACTGACCTTCATGCAGTTCTATGGCTTTCCCATCAATATTCAAAGTGAGTATTCCAGACTCAACATGAAAAAGTTCAAACGTGCCTTGTGGATGACCTGCTGATTCAAAAACTTCTGATGGTTTCATATTCCAGCGCCACAACTCAATCATATCTGGGCCGCTTGTTCCCGCCAGAAGTTTTGCGCTACCACCGTGCTCGCCAGTCCAAAGCGTTGGAATGTCCTCTTTATCAATGATGTTGACTGTTGGGTTACTCGCAACATTCACAATATCGGCAACCGAAATCCCAAGGGCAGCAGACAGTTTACACAACGTCGAAATGCTAGGGTTAGCTGCCCCTTTCTCTACTTCTACTAACATGCCTTTACTTATCCCTGCTCTTTTTGACAGGGCATCCAGTGACAACTTGAGCCTTTTTCGATGTTCCTTGATCCTTGCGGCTACCGCTTGATTAATGAAATCAGCATCAGTGCCACTATCGGTCGATATATTGACTTTTTTGGTCATTGTAATGTATCTTGCATGAAAATGAATCACTGAAGGAATTATCTAATGGTTGTTATAGTGCCGTCAATCGATGCTCGAATTTCCCAGATTGCACCAGAGTTCAAAGCATTGAGCATATCCGTTAAAGGAACGGAAGTTCAGAGCCAAGAGTATGCAAAACGGGTTCTGCAAGAAGCATGTACTTCCGTCATTGAGAACGACTATCCATGGGCAGAATCACACATCAATGCGTGGGGAGACGTTTTTCGTCAATTTGGCGCTAAACCAAATCGAACCCCTTGCTCGGCTGCTGCACTGCGAAAACGAGTATTGAAAGATGGAGGAATGCAGAGCATTGACCCTATTGTGGATATTTATAATGCCATCAGTATTCGATACGCCATACCCGTAGGTGGTGAAGATATGGACAGTTATCAAGGAACGCCAACACTCACTATCGCAGATGGCTCTGAATCCTTTGACACCATGAAAAATGGTGAGGCTTCAATTGAAAACCCTGATGTTGGGGAAGTAATTTGGCGCGATGAAGTAGGCGTTACTTGTCGTCGTTGGAACTGGAGGCAGGGTGTCAGAACCCGAATTGAATCTGACACACGTAACATGTGGTTTATTCTAGAAAGCTTGCCTGAAATGCCACTAGAACACTTGCAGGAGGCGGGGCAAGAAATGATTAAACACTTGCAAGTGATCATGCCTGATTCAGTGATAGAGCAATCGTTGGTGTTTGCTTCAAAATCCATTGAGGTTTGATGTGATAAATACTTTGTTAACGGGTGCCGTTGTTTCTGGAAGTTTGATTGTCGCAATCGGTAGCCAAAATGCGTTTCTATTAAAGTGCGGATTAAAAAAGCAATACGCACTGTCCGTTGCCACTATCTGCTTTCTTGGAGACATTCTACTGATCAGTACTGGTGTACTTGGTGTAGGGACACTGCTCTATAAAGCACCATTATGGAAAGACCTTTTGACTCTTGGCGGCGTAGTATTTCTTTTCTGGTATGGCTACCAATCTGCAAAATCAGCATGGAATGGTTCAAGTCACCTAGAGTTGGAAAATTCGGACATTGCCCAGAGTTGGTTAAAAGTCGTTTTAATGGCGATGGCTATCACTTTTTTAAATCCACATGTCTATCTGGATACGGTGGTGATCCTTGGTGGTGTGACTGCTCAAATGGAACCTGATGAAAAACTATTGTTTGTTATAGGGGCACTGATTGCATCAGGGATCTGGTTTTATGGATTAGTGTATTTGGCTAACAAGTTGATCCCACTTTTTAGTAAGCCAAGAACATGGAGAATTTTAGATTCTGCGATTTCATGCATCATGTTTGGTATTGCATTGAAGCTCGCAACACCTCTATTAAGCCAATACATATAGAACGTCTCGATAAAGCTGCATTTCCAATAACTAAACTGCTCCTGCCAGATTGGACACAGATTTTCCATACCAGAAGTTATTCGCATTTTGCTAATTTAAGTAAATGCTCTAAATCATTTCTGTCCAGCTTCGAGCTAGCTACCTCTGGCTAGTTCAACTCGCACCAAAGCTTGTTGCACTTCGATTACGTTTCCGATAGTCAGCTAGTTTTGATATGCAAAAGTAATGTGTGGCAAAACGCAAGACCTTACCCCATTTCTTTTTCTTCCTGTGCTAACTAAGTTCGTTCTAACCATGCTCGAATCTGTTTGATAACGGCTGGTATCTCACTTTCTCCTCGCTGGTTTTGAAAAGCGTGATCCAAACCAGCGAGTAACACAAACGACACGTTCGAACGCGACTGCATCAGTTGCTCTGCTTGTCGTTTCGCCTGATCAGGTGAAACGTTAATGTCTCGCTCCGACTGCAAAATGAGAATGTCGGCACTGACCCGTTCAAGTATCGTCCTTTGGTCTAACGTCAGCATCTCTTTCCACCAAGCAAAACCATGGGAGCTCATATTGATGTCCATTGTTTCAGCGCTTACCACGGCTTGCTGAAAACCCAAGAAACCATTTTTTGCATCTATCAAGGCTTCCGATGGCATAGTTTGCTCCATATTATAGAGAACATCATCAACGAAGAAGCGCCCACCAGCGTTCAAAGACACTAAGCTATCAACCGATGGAACTTGTGACGCGACCATGGCGGCAACTACGGCCCCTTCACTCCCGCCAAGTACAATAATGTGCTCATAATTACTCTCAAGTCTTTCGATCACTTGTCGGTAGTCTGCCGTGCGCTGTGTCGGTGAATCCTTTTGAATGTACGCTGTCGGGCAATCAGGGCTATCGCCATCGGGATTCCACCTGATCGCTTGGTTTAGCCCGTATTTCTCTACCGTGAGTAAATCAGCCTCTGGCGCCGTTTGAGAAAATAGGTTATTAATCGTCGTGCTGTGGGAGACGCTATTGCAATCAGAGCCTTGCATGATAACCAACAAGGTATTACTCGGATTTTCCGCCGTTTTGGTGAGGTAATAAATTAACGATGAGCCATCTTGCCGCTCGATACTATGGATAGTAGAAGACGCTTTGGCGACGCCAACAATAAGTAGCGGTATTACTAGAATTATCCGAATCAGGCCCATTTCAACCCCTTAAAATTAATATAAAAGTTAAAATATTCACCTTTTGAGCACCGCGAATCGGTAAAGTTCATTTTGCCTTTAAGATTCTGAATGGAGTGGTGACCTAAAGCTCAACCAGCGTTGTTGTCCAAGGACGTTCTGAAGCCAATCTCGGCAAACACGACTCTGCCCCTTTTCGTGTTAGCACGGAGACAGTCCTGTTACCAGAATTGTGTTTCAATAGTGCCTTGTAGTATCGAAAATACTTACCTCAAACTCTAGAGATTTATGTACTATACCACCTACTGGAAGCTTGATGGGTGGTATTGACGTGAACTTATCTCAAATTGATCTGAATTTGCTCTTTGTTTTAAAGCACTTGCTCGAAGAGAAGCATGTATCTAACACCGCTATGGCTTTAAATATGAGCCAGTCTGCGGTAAGTCGAGCACTGCAAAAAATGAGAGTTTTCTTTAATGACGAATTACTGGTGCGCAAGAAATACGGCTATGAACTGACTCCAAAAGCAGAGTCAGTAAGGCAAGACATCAATAATGTGATTACCAGTTTAGAAAAACTTGCCCATAGAGACTCGTTTGATCCGAGCACTGTATCAAGCACCGTTAAGGTTTACGGCCTTCTTCCTCAGATTAATACCTTAATGCCTAAGGTTATCGCTAAGATTCGGCAAGAGGCTCCAAACCTTAAGGTCAGTTTGGACTCAGCACCAAAACGTCATTTTGATGCGTTGGTGGCTGGAGATGTTCATTTCGCACTTTCCTCTCATCAACCGCCAAGCTCTGAGCAAAATATCTATCGAATGGTTGTTGCTAAGCGTACTTTCCGTTTGCTTATGAGCCGCTATCATCCACTGGCCGATTTAGAGCTAACTCCAGAGCGTTTGGCCGAATTTGACTTTGGACAAGTCTCTTTGCAGGGTGAGAAGCGATTGTCGTTTGAGCATAAATACCAAGAGCTAGGGTTAGCGAACAAAAAAAAGCGTTTATCAGCGCCAGTGCAACTGAATAACTTTAGTTCTGCTCCAAGTATCGCTGCGGAGACTGAGATTATATTTCATCTACCGACACCTTTTGCAGAGGCAGCTTGTCAAGACCCTCGCTTGATCGTTCGAGAAGTACCTGCCGAGCTACAGTTGGACTTTCAAGAAGTCTTCCTATATTGGCACAAACGCTTTAACGATGATCCTATGTGTGAATGGGTACGAGAGATCTTTAAACAGCTCTATGTTGGAACCGATACTTTAGCTTAAATGCTTATATCGGGTAATTCGTGGTTAACTATTCGTATATTGGATAGTGATATTCTCTTTTCTCGATAGTGATTAACTTGTCAGTGATTATGATAATCAGGTTTAATTGATAATAATTATTAAATGCAATTACATTTTAAGCCTATTCAATATGAAGCCTCTTTTCACATACTCTCTATTTTCTACATCAGTTGTTTCTGCTTGTATTACTGTACCTATGGTCGTTGTTGCAAATGACCAGTTACCTGAGACTGGTATCAATACAACAGCAATGGAAACCGTAGTGGTTACAGCCTCTGGTTACGAACAGAATGTCACAGAAGCGCCAGCAACAATAAGTGTTCTCACCCGAGAGCAACTTGAAAATCGCTCATATAAAGATTTGACTGATGCTTTAAGTGATATACCTGGGGTAACCGTTACAGGAGGTGGTGATGGCCAAGATATCTCAATTCGAGGTATGCCTGCTCAATATACGGCCATTCTTGTTGATGGCAGGAAGCAGTCTGGTCGAGAAACTCAAACTAATGGTAGTACGTTTACTGAACAAGACTGGCTTCCCCCGTTGAGTGCAATTGAACGTATTGAAGTTGTACGTGGCCCTATGTCAACCCTTTATGGGTCTGATGCTTTGGGAGGTGTTATTAATATTATTACGCGTAAAAATTATCAAGAGTGGCACGGAAGCTTGCGTGCAGAAACGACGCTTCAAGAAAATTCAAAATCTGGCAATAGCTATCAAGGGCAGCTTTACCTTGCTGGCCCTGTCATTGATGGTCTGTTGAGTACTTCTTTGACTGGACTGTATCAGGAAAGAAAAGAAGATGAAATTGAAGGTGGTTATGCAGGTAAGACACTCGACAACTATCGAGCTTCTTTGTACCTCACACCTACCTCGGATGACACTTTTACTCTGGAGTTCACTAATCATAACCAAGAGCGAGAGACCACTCTAGGTAAATCAGTGGAGCGAGAGTCTCAAGTTGCAGTACGAGAATATGAACGCCAATCTATTGGTTTTAGCCACGACGGAAACTACTCTTGGGGTACAAGTTCTTCATTTATCAGTAATGAAACAGTAAAAAATATCGGTGCAGATAAAGAAGTCGAGAATAGTCAAATTAATACGCAATGGGGTCTGCCTCTTAATGCTCACTACTTAACACTGGGCGCATCTTTCGAGCAAAAGGATCTGACTGATAATAAACTGTCATTGACCTCTAAAAACAAGCAATGGGCAGTATTTGCTGAGGACGAGTGGTATCTCACGGATACATTCGCTCTCACCCTTGGTTTACGTTACGACGACAATGAGATCTTTGACGGGCAATTTAGCCCAAGAGCTTACGGGGTCTGGTCTATTGACCCTAGTTGGACGCTAAAAGGTGGTGTGTCTACGGGTTATCGAGCACCTAGTTTGACACAAATGGACGAAGAGTGGGTTCAAGAGAGCTGTAGAGGACGTTGTTCTATTTACGGTAATCCAGACTTAACAGCAGAAACCTCCATCAATACAGAGATGGGACTGTATTACGTTAATGAGCGAGACCTTTCTGCAAACATTACTTTGTTTTACAGCGACTTCAAAGACAAGATCGAAAGTGAGTTTGTCGATCCGACTTGTACTGATAGCAGAAGTTGCGACCGCACTTACGTCAACATTGATGATGCGATCAGCTATGGTGCAGAAAGTTCCGTATCTAAGGGTATTACAGAGTCAATTACACTAAGTGCGACCTACTCGTATACTCGTAGTGAAAAGAACACTAATGACGATGATGATGGCTTGCCTCTCGTACAAGCACCTGAACATATCTTCTCACTTAATGGTGATTGGGCAGTGCGTGATGATGTTGCTTCATGGGCCCGAATAAACTATCAAGGCAAAGACAAAAACAACATCACTAGTGATAGCACAAGAACTTTGGCACCTTCTATTACTTACGTGGATCTCGGTGTGAACTGGCGTGTAACTAAGAGTGTGAAGTTAATGGCAGCGGTTTATAACTTGTTCGATGATCAAACCACAGAGGAAGAGTTTGGCTACATTGAAGATGGCCGACGCTACTGGTTAGCTGCTGAAGCGACTTTCTAATCTACTCACTTTTTAAGCGAATAACAAAACAATGAATACGAAAATTAAGTCTGCGATGACCTCTGTTCTACTTATGCCCTTTATCTGTTTGGCTGGGGAGTTCAATGTAGAGAAGGATATCTTGTTCAAAACTGTAGGTGAAAGAGAGATTAAACTCGATCTTTATGCTCCTTCGGTTGAATCAAATACTCAGTACCCGTTATTAGTCTGGGTACATGGTGGTGCATGGAAACGTGGGAGCAAAGACGCCATCCCAGAAAAGAACCCATTATTACTTCAGTCTGTGTTGAATGAAGGTTATGCGCTAGCTTCAGTTGATTATCGTTTAAGTGGAGAAGCGATCTTTCCTCAACCAGTACAAGACATTAATGATGCACTGAACTATTTGTACGACAATGCTGAAAAGCTCGGTATTAAAGCGGACAATGTTGTGATAATGGGACGCTCTGCTGGTGGGCACCTCGCTGGCTTTATTGGTGCGACTAACTCGGCATACCACCAAGTAGATTTCTATGAGCCACCAAAGTACAAGGTCTCAGCCGTAGTGAGCTTTTTTGGCCCTACCGATTTACTTGAGTTAAGTAATAAAGGTGGCAAGAAAACCAGCAAAAAATCGTCTGTATCCCGTTTCTTAGGAGATATTCCAAACAATATTCCAAAGCTTGCCAAGAAAGCATCAACGACGAGTTATGTGAATGAAAATACTCCACCATATATACAGTTACACGGCACCTTGGATAAGCGAGTGCCTCTATCTCAAAGTGAGATACTTAAGGCTAAGCTTGATGAGCATGGAGTTACCAACCAACTTTTCATTGAAGAAGGTGTAGGACACAGTGCACCTGTCTTTGATACCGAGAAGTACGTTACTCATGTTTTGGACTTCTTAAATAAACACTTTCCGAACTAACAGCTCTAGTCAATATAAGGCTTAAAAGTTCAAGGGGGAATACTGAGCCAACTGTGATTACAGTTGGCTTTTTCATGTATCTCTATTGGACATTTATCATTCTGATTAACGGGAGCGGCTGCTCATTTTCAGGCAGGGTTGAATAAATCTATGGCTACTTTGGGGTATGTATTCTAACGAACTTATGTCCAAAAGTGTGTCATACGCATCAAAAAGGTGCTCAGATCACATTTGTTAATCTATCATCAAGCCCAGTTGAAGTTGTTAGTCCAAAAGACTCAACCCATATTGTTTATCCTAACGGGTACCTAATCACTACTGGTAGACTGGTTGTTGCAAACTCTGGAGGCTCTGTAGTTAGTAAAGAAGAGCGAGGCATCGTTGTGGTTCGAGATTATGGTGGTAAAAAAACAAATGTAAATCAAAGAAGTGCCCCTTTAGCCGTTTGGATACCGAGTGCTATTGGTGGAGCAATCTTGGGTGGAATGGGAGTTGTAGCTTCGAACCCTAGTGCAGGCCTTAGACCCATGGTCATTGGAGCGTTCTCAGGGGCCCTTGGTGGTGCATTAGGCCCATTGATTGGGGCTGGTCAATTTGGAGGAGGTGCTCTAGGTGTCTCAGTAGGTGGAGCGTGTAGCAGTTGCCATATTTAATTTGGATGATGGCAGTAACATCATACATTACCCTGTACTTTACTCTGTTAAAAGGAAAGAAAGAACGATTTATATATGGGCTCATATCGATCACTCTAATTACTGTGAGCAGTATGTTTAACATCAGAGAGCCTCATCTTTTTGATGTTTTGTCGTCGGTCATTATCTATGTTCTTTCTAAGTGGGTTAAAACAGATCCTAAGTATTTTCTACTCACAGTCACTGCCATATATTGGCTCTACCCTTTAGTTTTGAGTGTTGCAACTCTTCAAAGCTCATGAGAAAGAGCGGATGCACCAATAAAATAATGCTGAATAAGTAAGCGTTGTGTAACTTACAAGGAGTCGCCAGGGTAGCGACTCTTTTTTGATGCTCGATGAAGTATGTCTCGCTTTAAGTCCGTTGATTCGATAGAGTGTTACCGTTCCAACCATCACCTTTTCAATTGAGCTCAAAAAATTCATCTATTCGTTAAGGAATACAAGCCACATAGATCTTTGGAGTATCGTAGTAAAGCTTCTGTATAAACTTTAATCTAGAGCATCACACATAGCGATCATTTGGGTACTTGGTCATATTTAGTTGAATTAGGTAGGTAACGGGAAAACTAACTACCTTTGTCGTTTGCTAAAATAATGCCTGTCATTTAATTTAATTTAGCCTTGAGTAGCGGGTTGAGTAAATAATTAAGAACCGTTTTCTTCCCTCCTAATACATCGACCTGGGCAATCATTCCTGGGCGAATTGGATACTGCTTGCCCTCCTTCTCGAGAAAGTTAGTCTCGGTCTTAACGAGAATTTGATAGAAATAAACTTTTCCTTGAGACGTCTCTTCCTCGATAGTATCGGGACTAATTTGAATAACCTCTCCTTCTAAGTCACCATAAATAGAGAAGTCATAGGCCGTAATTTTTACCTTTGCTGGCATACCGGGGGCAAGAAACGCGATATCCTCTGGTGCAATTTTAGCTTCGACTAACAACTGCTCATCAATAGGCAGCACATACATTATCGGCTCACCTGGCTGGACAACACCTCCTTTTGTCGTGATGACAATATCATTAACCATACCTTTTACTGGTGAAACTATTTCTGTTCTCAGTAATTGATCTTGCCGCTGTACCAAGGCTTCGTTAAGAACATTAAGCTCCGCTTTTTTCTGTGTCAATTCCGTGTAAGCGTCCTGCATATAGCTATTGTTTACTTCTACTATTTGACCTTTAAGATCTTCCAATTCTTTCTCTAAGCGTAACGCTTCCATTTTACTGACTGATGCCGATTTAACCATTGGCCTTAAGATAGCTAGTTGATCTTCTACAATCATTATTCTGCGTTTTAAGCCTGAAATCTTCTCTTTCTTACTATTTCGCCTAGTTTCGAACAGTGCTCGCTCAAAGGCTAAATCTTTGTTATCAATACGCGCCTGATCAGAGAAGGTCAATGAAGGCTTATTTTTGACTTCTGCTTCTAACCTAGTGATTGACGCGAGTAATGAAGAAACTTGACTCCGCCCTTCTCGATAAGCAGCTTGAAAGCGAGTTTTATCCATATGTATCAGAATATCGCCTTCGTTGACCAACTGCCCTTCTTTTACGAGTAAATTTTGTACAATACCGCCTTCAAGGCTCTGAATTTTCTGTAAACGACTAGAAGGGATAATTTTTCCTTCACCTCGGGTTACCTCGTCAATTTCTGAAAAAGCTGCCCAGAGGATAAAAACGGCAACAATCAGAGAACATAACCACAATGCAGGTCGAGCCGAAAGAATGCGCTCGCCTCCTATCAGTTTGCTGGACGAACCCATGCTTTCACCTTTGGTTGCTGAATGCCTAATATTTTATCAAAATCACCTTGCATCGCGACGCTACCATTGCTTAGAACGATACCTTGACTGCCAAGACTGAGCATGCTGCGTTTATGTGTAGACATCACTAAGGTTTTACCTTTTAGCCACGTACTCATAAACCTAATCACTTTTTCTTCATTACTTTGATCAAACGCTGATGTAGGTTCATCCAATAAAACAATTCTTGGGTTTTGCAGTATGAGGCGAGCTAATGCGACGGCTTGTCGTTGTCCTCCAGATAAACTTCGGTTTCCTAAAATTGGCATATCTAATCCGAGAGGATGCGCGCGAACAGCAGACCCCAAACCAATATTGTCGAGCACCTCAAAAATGACGTCGTCGGAATGTCTGTCACCACCGATAAGTAGATTCTCGCGCAAAGTACCGTAAAAAAGCGCAGAGTCTTGTGGTAGATAACCAATGTCTCGTTGTCGGTCACTAGGATCAAGCTGGGTCATAGAAATATCGTCAATCAACAAGTGACCACTATCAATATCTTCTAATCCAGCAAGTACACGTAAGAGGCTTGATTTTCCCGCACCGTTACCTCCTAGCAAAATCGTGTGGGTTCCTGCTTTAATTTTGAGCTTTTCTATAGAGAGTGCTTTTTGTCCTTCTTCTCCATACGTCAAACATACATTTTCTAACTGATAATCACCATTTAACTTAGACTTTTCTGCAAATTGGCGTCCACAAGGGCGCTCCACAGGAGCCTGCATAATTTGGTCGAGCCCTTCTAGAGCCACTTTCACATGTTGCCAGCGTACCAATACGCCTGTAATTTGGTTAACTGGTGCAATCGCACGAGACGTGAGCATGGTACAGGCTATCAAAGCACCAATGGTCATTTCGCTCGCACTAATCTGGTGGACCCCAACAACAACGACAAAAATGAATCCCAATTGCTGAACCATTGACGCACCATAGCTGAGTTTGTTAGACAAGCTTTTTAAATCAATGCTGTCAGCTGCTTGTTTTTTTGTCAGAAGCTCCCAAAGGAAAAGGTTGCGCGAAGTAGCGTTGGTAGCTTTGACTGTTTCAAGGTTCTCTATCACTTCAATCATAAGCCCATGTTTAATAGCTCCTTCTTTTAACCCCTCTCTAGATAACCGTGCTAATTTCCCCTGCATAAGTAGGCTGGGCAACAGCATAAATACTATAGCAAGCACTGGAACCCAAACCACAGCACCACCGAGATACCAGATCACTAACAAGAAAAGGAAAATGAAAGGGAAGTCACTGATAGTCGCCGCTGTCGATGAAGTAAAAAACTCGCGAATAGTTTCGAACTCTTTTAATTGACTTGAAAACGCTCCGACGGATTGAGGTTTGGCTTTTAAGCGCATGTGCAACACTTGACAAAACAAACGAGATGAGAGTTCAAGGTCAAGCTTTTTACCCGTCACATCTAGTAAATAGGCGCGTAAAATACGTAGTAGGAAGTCAAAAACGATTGCAATAACGACCCCAGACGTCAATATAAACAGGGTATCGAATGCATCACTAGGCACCACCCTATCGTATACTTGTAGCGCAAACAGTGAGGTCCCGATAGCCAGAATATTAGCGAACAAGGAAGCTATACCAACATCGATATAGGTTGGCCAACACTTTAAGAGTTGGGACTTCAACCAATGTTTTTCATAAGGCTCCGCATACCCCTCTGCACGGTCATCAGATTTATATGAAACGCTTGCAATAACAACGAAACCGGAATACCGACTTTCAATATCAACACGAGGAACAACTCTTTGTCCTTTTGTTATAGGACAATAGGTAGTGAATTGCTCATCGCTCACTTTAAGCAGAATAATACCATCATTGTCTTCGGTTAGCAGAAGGGCTGGCAAGTGTTGATTATTCAGCTTTCCTAATGACTTTTCCAAGATTACGGAAGAAATTCCGTGGGAATCTAAAGCCCTATTAATCAGCTCAATTGAAAATTTCCCGTCTTTCAATGGTAGACCTTCACCAATGACATTGTAGCGAATTGGCTTGCCAATCAATGCACAATAATTAACGAGCGCCTCTCTAAGTGGGTCTTTACTCTGCGTCTGATTCAATATTCACCCCCATAACTTTCTGGAGCAAAATAAGAATCCAACACGCCTAACTCAGCTCGAATTCGGTATGGAATTCTTAGTAGCTCTATAGAAACATTCAAATGTTGATTAGCTAACTCAAAACGTTCGCGCTCGACGTTCAACAATTCTTGAACAGTGGTTAGACCAGCCCGAAATTGGTCTTGATACGCTAATACCAAATTCGTTGCTGCATCAAGCTGATTGATAATGGCGCCTTCTTGTTTTTCGAGCGTCGCCATCGTTTCGCGCTGTATTCCCATGTTTCGTGCCATATCGAGTTGGGTAAATTGCACATCCCATTTCGCAGCTTCGGCTCGCAAATGTTCAACATCATCTAAGTCAAAGCTCGCAGGGCCTTGCTTTAGACTGGCTCTAACATTGACAGCGATAGCAGAATCTTCCAGTAAATCACCTCCCACTTTTCTACGCTGAGAGTAGGCATCAAGCACAAGTTTCGGCAATTGTTCTGCTTTAGCTTGACTCGCATCATTTTTTGCAACTTCCACTTTCTCGACAGCTTGCATATATTGTGGTGATTGTTTAATGAGTGTCGATTCATCTTCCTTTCTCGGTAGTACGTTCTGTTGAATTTGAGAAAAGTTCGGCAGTGTAGGTAAGCGATTGACTGGCCTTTGGATCAGTAATTCCAAACGAAGCTTTGCCTGACGCTCATCGCTCAAAGCTTGTTGCCACTGTTGCTCACTATAGTATATAGCTTGACGGACTCGATTGACCTCAGAACGATCACTGTATCCACCGCCGCTACGCACATTGGCCATTTTCTCTATATTCTCAAGATGGCTCTGGTGGTCAAGTATCAGTCTCTTTCGCTGTAATTCCATTTTGCTATCAAAGTAAGCTTCAATGATTTCTAACCCTACCTCGGATCGAACCTGCCTTAAGTAATGCATCTTTTCTCGCGCTCGGGCATTCATGCTACTCACTTCACTATCCAAAGCCCCCCAATCATAAAGGGTGTAACTGGCATTTATGTTGTAAGCGAGATCCCCTTTTACACCATCGGCAGGTCCCGCGGACACATCCAGTGTTGGCCAATAACCTCCTTCACTCAGGTCAACTCTCATATCGGCTTGCTCTACTTCTGCTTCAATCGCCCTAACTCTCGGGTTCAAAGATAAACCTTGAATAACCAGTTGCCGTAGAGAAGGGGCCTCTATTGAAGAGGCCGACCAACTACTACTACTACAGGCTAAACTCATCAATAACAACGACGCTCTGATAGTAGATTTAGTAACCGACATTACTCTCCTCTTCGCTCGTTAATGGTGGCGTAATTGAACCTGCATTACTAAACATGACTCCATCTATCACGATGCTACCTGAGTCACTGCTCGCTAATGGCTCAACTTGCCCATCAGATGACTCCATTAAGGTGAGGTCAGAACTCTCTTCAGCGGTATACGAGAGCATTGCTTCCATCATAGTCGTGACTGACTCAGGAACGCCTTCTCCCGTTGCCTTTACAAAGACATTTAGTTGAGTTCGTTCCACCGTTCCATCGGGGTATGCCACTTCATAAGTGAATGAGTCATTGAGGATTCCACCAAAGACGGCTAAATTGCTATCCGGTGTATAGCTGTAATTACCCTGCGCATCAACATTTAGAGATCCGTATTGCCCTACTAGAGTGGTATTGGTAGCAATAGTTTCGAAATTCAATCCGTCGCCAGAAACAGACAGACTATAATCTGTACCAAACTGAACATCATTATCAAATAAGTTCCCTTCCGCAACAGAAACCTCATCCACCGTATATTGATCCATATAGTGCGTAATAGATGTCAAGTTAGCGCCCAAGGAACCCGCAACTCCCACAGGAACGTTGACTGTTAATGTAACTTCATAACTGCCTTCCGCCAGTCCATCAAATATCACCTGCCCACTATTCCCACTGACTAACGACAATAATGCATCATCAGAGAAGCTTTCTACTTCAGTCATCACGCCCCCTACATCTTGTGCCAGTGTCAATGTAACGTTACTGCCAAGACCAAGTAATTCATTGCTATCTAAAGTAAATCGCAAATCCTGAGTGGTGTTCGCTGCCACCTCGACACTGTATGTATCAGACTGGGAGCCGCCTAATGATACAAGCCAACTAACATTTAGCGCGTCAGTTATCTCTGGTTCAACAACTGAAACGTAATCATAGTGAAGGCCCGCAATAGCCGTATCTGAAGCAGTTCCTTGACCTGAAAGGTTGAAGGTTAGCTCTGCACTCGAACTGCTAAATCCATCTGAGATGGTATAAGTGAAACTATCACTATCACCTAAGCCAGCACGTGCTCCGTTAGCCACATAAGTGTAATTTCCGTCTTCATAAACGGTAAGCTCACCATACTGACCACTCAGTACGACACCCGATGTGCTGCTTCCAAGAACTGTAACTATATCACCGTCGCTATTAGTCACTTGGGTTACCACACCACCATTCGTGAGCGAGTCAGCTACTTCACCAGCATTCCCCCCCTGGATCACGTTGCCACTAACCGTTGTACTGCCTTCAAACTGATACTCAGTGAGGGTAGACGTCACATCAGTTCGTTGTAGTAGTGTTAAGGTATTACTTAATAAAGTGTCCGCAACTATATCCAACACCTCATCCACAACACTAGCTAAACCAATGGCATTCAATCCGGTCGTTAAGGTGTCGACTAAATCACCCGCGCCAATACTGTCAGCACTGGCCAGTAATGGTTCAAGAATAAATGTGCGCACTGCACTTCCAACTCCCAATCCACCTGCAGAACCCAAAACGTTACCATTTAAAGCGGATTCAATTGCGTCTAGGAGCACTTCTTGATTTTCTGCGCCCAAAACCACACCACCTGAGCCCAATTCCGTTAGAGATACATTATTATCACCACTCGTATCAAACAGATTTGCCAGCTCACTTTCATCGTTACGAACTACAACCGAATATTCGCCAGCCGGTAACCCCGAGAAGTTAGCCACGAGAGTATCATCACCAGTCACCCCTAAAACAGTCAGTCCTGCAACGTCACCTACAAGAGGATTGTCTGGTGACATTGCTTGTCTAACGACTTGACCCTGGGCATCAACAACCTCAACAACATACGCATCTGCAACGGCCACTAAAGCTTCTTGGTTCACTTCTACAACAACTTCTCCATTGAAGCCGCTGCCTACAATAATAGGAGTGCTTGAAATACTGCTTGCGTTATTCGTCGTGCTTATACTTGATAGTGTTGTATCGCTCGATGCACCTTCTAACAGCCCAAGAACTTGCGTATCGCTGTCTGTCACAGGCTCACTTACTTGGCTGGTTTGTACACCTAATGCCATATCTACTGAATCTGATTGAGCGGATGCAGCAGTAAAATCTGTCCCAGAGATCGCAATCGTCAGCGTTGCTGTATCCGATGTTTCGCCATCCGATAAAGTGTAGGTAAAGATTTCATTTTGCCCGACAGAGGCTCTATCACCATTGGCAACATAGCGATAGCTACCATCAGATTCAATATCCAATGTGCCAAATTGTCCTTCTATAGTAGTAACACCTGACGCATTGACGATAAGGCTCTCACCAGTTGAGCTCTCAACTTCCGTGATCAAAGATCCTGCTATAACGGCGTCTGCTCCCTCTCCATTGCTATTACCCGTAATAACATTGCCTTGCGCCTCAGTTTCTCCGTTATAAATGTACTCAGTGACTGTCGTCGTAATATCGGTGCCTTGTAACACTGTTAACGTATTACTGAGTAATGCATCAGCAACAGCGCTCAGCACGATATCTAAACTACCTGTCAAGCCAAGCCCGTCTAGACCTAAAGTCAAAACGTCTACAAGTTCACCCGCCCCAATTTCGGTCGTGGTGTCCAGCGCAGACTCCAGAATTCCTCGCACTGGAGGGCCTAGAACTACTCCGAGAGTTCCTTCAACAGTATTTAAAACAGAATCCTGGTTATCTGGCCCCAATACTACTCCAGCATTACCAAGCTCGGTTAGATTAACATCACCATTGCCATCGCTATCGAGCAATTCTTCCAACTTACTCTCATCATTGCGTACAACGACCGTATAATCTCCTGCCGCTAGTCCATCCACAGTGAATGAAACAGTTTCATCACCTGTAACATTAAACACATCTAAACCACCAACATCAGCCAATTGAGAATTAGCACTAACACTTGCATACACTAGCTCATTGTTTGAATTGTACACCTCAACTTTGTATGCATCGGCCACAGCAACCAAGCTCTTTTGCGAGACCTCAATCGCTACTTCACCAACATGATCTACAGACACTGTAAACGCAGAGCTTGCGTCTGTGCCTCCAGTGCTTTCTGCCACCCCAACCACTTGGACATCTTGAGTCGTTTGAGCAGGAGATACTGTTACGGTAGGATCTCCCATATCTAGAGAGCTAGTATCTTCGACTGCATCAATCGATTGAATTACAATATCTTGAGCAAGGCTACTTTCACTATTCCCGGCTTCATCAGTGACGGTGGCTATAACTGAATGTGTTCCTAAAGATAGAGTAGCATTTGAAAGATCAAGCACCCAGTTACCACTACCGTCTATAGTTAGCTCTGGGTCGGTACCTTCGGTATATATTGTTCCTGACACATTAACAGTAAGTAGTGTAGCTTCACTAGTGTTGATGGTACCGGTCAACACTAACGTTGTATCACTTGTGATAAAATCACCACCAGTACCAGAGTCAGTGGTGATGCTATCAAAGCTAACTATCGGTTCACCAATTACACCACCACTGACAGATGTATCTAAAATGGTGGTATCAGTAACTGTGCCAGTGTTCCCCACTGCATCTGTCACTTCCATGAAGACTGTAATCAAACCATCACTCAAACCGGATAAGTTAAGGTTATTGACGGTAACTACGCCCGAGCCGTCTACGGTAATATTCGTTGTAGGAATAGAGATATTGGTATTACCGTCACTGACTAGAATCGAATCTATGGTTGCTCCAACCTCTACTTGTCCCGATAAAGATACTGAAACCGATTCAGTCTCACTTAACAACTCATCACCACCGTCATTAAACGCGATCGAATTACTCCCATCACCATTACTTGGTCCGGTAGTGTCGATAACTAATGTACCAGAGGCTACCCCCTGGTTCCCCGCCTCATCGGTTGCTGTTACCGTAACGGTGTAGCTGTTGTCAGCTAGCGACGCTAACGTATTGTCCGCCAAGGTCCAGGTGCCATCACCGTTATTGGTTGCTGGATAATCAACCCCATTAA
>NZ_JAWOUB010000012.1:0-149965 GCF_033339195.1 Vibrio sp. 811 | reverse complement strand
GAGTAGTTTTACAGGCAAAGCCGAAACGGATGATAACCACCTACTGAAGTAGGTGGTTTAGGGCTGAAAAATAAAAAAGCTCCCTAGGGAGCTTTTAATGATTCTAATCAAGTGCCCAATATCTGTAGCGGCAAACTTAACAAACTATCTCCGAGAGTGGCAAAATACCAGATGATAGAAACAAAACCTCCGACAGAGACCAAGTACCAAGCCAGTGAGAATAGCTGCCCATAACGGGTTAATGGCAATAAATGGCTTTGATGTCGAGCTCTCCATTCCATCACCACTTCCAACATTCCCATTAACAATAAAAACCCTAGCAACGTCAGACCGAAATAGTAACTGATAAAAATGCCCAATAAAGCGGTCGCAATACTGCCAACTAACCCGACCCAAGTATTCATTGAGAAAGTAATACTTTTGAGCACATGGCCACCATCTAATGGTAAAATAGGCAGCAGATTAAATAGGTTTAGCAAGGCGTTAAACACAGCAAGCCCAGCGAAGATCACCTCACCAGTCATCCAATAAAGCAAAGTAAAAACAATACTAAGTACTAAACCGAAAAATGGTCCCATGATTGAGATAACCACATCCTGCCAGCGCGTGTTTATCTTTTCGTCACTTAGCGCCAAACCACCTAGGAATGGAATCAAATAGATTCCTTTGGTCTTCATTCCAAAATACTTCATCGCTCTAATGTGACCATATTCATGAAAAACCAAACAAGCGATCAACGCTAGCGCGAACTCGATGGAAAATAGCCAAGAATATGCAGCGAGACTTGCAGACGCTAACGCCACTTTAATAACTTTCGCACTTTTAAGTGCTTTCATCCCAAGAGATACGAGGCCTATTACACTTAAACGCTTTTCGGATGGTGGCGTAACTTCTGGCACTTGGCGCTCGATGTCTTTTTCATTTCGACAACCTTCATTGATGAGCTCACCGTTAATTGTGACCTTGTAACTCAATTCAAACGGTTGCCATGTTAAAGAACACTCCAAATGACAGTTCAGGATTTCCTCACCCGCAGAGAGCTTAAACTGGTGTAGACAAGTCTCTGCGGTATTGTCACTGGCATCGATTTGAGACACCAACGTATTATCCCAATATAACTGCTGCCACCCAGCCATCGATCCTTCGAGCCTTAGCGAACGACCTAAAAATTCAACATTCAGTAATTCCAATGCGGTTCCTATTGCGTCTATTGAATAACTACATAGCGAGCGCGAATTATGCCTGTGAAGTGAAGAAACCGCAAAGCGAGCTATCTCTTGATTTGATCGTTATTTAACTATAAAGCTCGCAAAACAATTCTGGTCGTACCATTCTCTTCAAAAATATAACGATAATACATGCCCTTACAAGCCATCGTTTGACCTATGCATCATATTTAAAACGCAAAATACGCTCAAACTTTGACAAGTTATTAAACATACAATTAACATTACATTTACATCACCGTTGTATTTCGCGTATTAACAATTGGTGTAAGTACCACACAACAATTACAAGGACTTCGGTCCAGCATTATGACACCCTAGGAGGGTCAAGGATGAACAAGAAGCACTGCTCTCTGCTTACAATTTCAATATTGTTTGCGTGTAATGCCCACTCAGCGGGCTTCCAGGTAGCTGAACATTCGGCATCTGGTCTTGGTCGAGCATTTTCAGGTGAAGGGGCTGTCGCAGATAATGCCAGCGTCCTTGCCCGTAACCCTGCAGCAATGACACTTTTCAAAGAAGCTCAATTTTCGGGCGCGTTATCTATCATCGACCCTGAAGTCGATGTGTACGACACTGTAAACAATGAACACGCGAAAGATGTCGCTCCTTTACAGATCGTGCCAGCAGGTTATTACATCAGCCCTATCAATGATAACTGGGCTTGGGGTATCGGTATGTTCACAACATACGGTGTTGCTACCGACTATCCAAATGATATTTCCGCAGGTGATATGGCGGGTGACACTTCCCTACTTTCAGTAAACATCAACCCTAATGTCGCTTACCGTATCAACGAGTCTTTCAGTGTCGGTGGTGGTATCAACCTCGTATACGCTGAAGCAGAGCTGACTCGTCACAAAGGCGCACTCGCCGGTATTTTAGGTGGTAATAAGTCCGATAACCTTGTCGGCATGGAAGGCGAAACTTTCGCTTGGGGTTGGAATGTCGGCGCTTTATTTGAGCTAAATGAAAACAACCGTTTTGGCTTTGGCTACCGCTCTAAGGTTGATCTAGACTTTGATGACGGTGAGTTTAGTAGTTACGACTCTGGTCGAGCTTCATCACCAAAAGTTGATGGCCGTTTAAAAATCTCTCTCCCTTCAATTATCGAATTATCGGCTTTCCATCAACTGAATGAACAATGGGCTGTACATTACGGCTGGCAACAAACCGACTGGAGCACATTTAAAGAACTAAAAGCGACCAGTAACGAATGTAATGACGGAGTATGTTTCTTTAAACCTGAGAAATATGAAGACAACAATCGCTACTCCATTGGTGCAACTTACATACTTAATACAGACTGGACATTCCGTGCAGGCTTTGCGTACGACGAACAAGCAGGTGAAGCGACATTGAGTATCCCTGACAGTGACCGTTTTTGGTACAGCGCGGGCCTAACTTACGCAATGAGTGAGAATTTAACTTTCGATGCAGGCTTTGCACTTGTTAAGAGTAAATCAGGCTCTTTCACTGAGACAAATGCTCTGGGTGAAGAGATTAAGTTTGACTCAGAAGGTACTGCTTACATCAGCGCGGTACAGATGAACTACACCTTCAAATAATGGGATTACGGAGTAAACCAATGAAACACACGTTTAAATTATCAATGCTTTGTTCTGCAATCCTTCTTGCTGGTTGTGGTGATGATACCTCCAGCTCTGGTACTTCCGACAAAGTTCAATTTGAAGATGAAGTCCAAGCATTGCTTGATCGCGAAACATCCATCAGTTTTACGCTTCAAGGAGCGAACGCAGATGTACCGGCACCGTCTTACTTATTAATGGACACAAGCGATGGTACGCTTGGTCTGCCAACTGATGGCGATGATGCTTTAACCAACCCTAGAGCCTCGATGAATACGATGGATGGATGGTCAACGTCTATGCCAATCGTTCTTAACTTCAACGGCGACGGTTTTGCAACGGGCATGCTGTCGTCTGGTGTTAAAGTCATCAAGATTAATCAACGCTTAACCGAGTGGGACCGCAAATCTAACCCAATCGAAGACGTTCTCGTTCAGAACCAAGACTACGTTGTTCAAGCAAAAGGCAACTCTCTATATATCCAGTTCTTGGCTGCGCTTGATGAGTCAAGCGAGTACATTTTTGCAGTAACACAAGATGTTACTGACGTGAATGGTGAGCCAATCGGTACATCAGCCAGTTACGCGACAGGTAAATCGAAAGAAATCGTTTATGAAACTGGTGCTCTTGCTTCTGTTCAAGCGGTGACACAAGCGGTTGAAGGCATTTTTGGTTTAGCTCAAGTTAACCCTAACGACATCGTTTACTCCTCATGGTTCAGTACCCAGTCTGTAGGTGATACGTTAGCGGCAGTCAAAGGAGTAACCGCTACTGGTTTTTCTACCGGCGCAAACACACTAAATACCGTTTACAAAAATGACTCAAACGAAGGTTCAGTAGACTTATCAACGGCCTACACAATAACGCTCGGTGAAACCCAAGACTTTAGCACCGCGCTAGACTCTGACGATGACTTTAGTAAATACATTAGCGATCTAGACGCAGCTAAAACGGCAATTAAAGGCCTTTACATGCAATCAGGTGCCGATGTAAGCGTGACACAAGGTGTGGTAAGACTGCCTCATTATCTGGAAAAAGGCACAAGCTGGAACATGCAACCAATGGTATCTGCGATGCCAAGCCTAGCGAAGCTAAGCGCAGCATTAGCGGATCCGAACGAGCAAGCAAACATGGTTCAGCAGCTATCAACAGGCGTTTTTGCAAATGATCCTGTTGATGTGACAAAGCTTGCTACAGATCCTACAGAGCAGCTAAAACTTGTTGGAGCTAAGCTTACTCTTACCGATGGTACCCAGCTTGATAGTGAGCGTATTATTACTCGCTACTCGCCTGTTCCCTTAGTGAAATCGGTTGAAGATGTCGAAGTACTGGTCTTCACACCTAAATCTGGCGTCGCGACAGATGTTGTGATTTATCAACACGGCATCACCTCAGCGAAAGAGAATGCGTACGCATTCGCGTTCAATATGGTAAAAGCAGGTGTGGCAGTTATCGCTATTGACTTACCTATTCATGGTACGCGCAGCTTAGATGAACAACGTTCCGCAAATGCGAATGTACTGGCTTATCTAAATCTTTCCAACTTAGCCGTTGCGCGTGACAACCTACGTCAAAGTGTTCTGGATGTGTTAGGTTTGCGCGCTAGCTTGGTAGTATCTGCTCAAGGCGGTCTTTTAGCTGGAGGTCCTCTGCAAGGCTTCAACCCAATGACGGGTTCAAAAGTCAAAATGCTAGGTCATTCACTTGGCGGTATTGTCGCTACATCTGCCGTCGCAGCAGCAAACAATACATTGGGCAGCCCTACTGCGGATGCACTGTACACATTTAGTTCTGCATCAGTACAGAACTCTGGTGGACAAATTGGTAATTTGTTACTGGGTTCAGACAATTACGGCCCTCAGATCAAACATAACCTCGCTTATGCAGCATCTAAAGACTATGCGACTTACGCTGATGCATCATGTGCGGATCTAGAAGATAAAACATGTTACGAAGCATTTGAGGCTGCGGCAACGGAAGCTCAAGTAGCAGCGCTAGAAGCAGGTTTCTCACAATTTATCTATGCAGCACAGACTACACTAGACACTGTCGATCCGTTCACAAACGCTTCAGATTTAGTGGCATCTGGCTCGCTAACGACACCATTCTTTATGACAGAAGTGGATGGCGATAGCACAGTACCAAACAGCGTTCCAAATGCACCATTCGCGGGTACTGAACCGCTTGCTAATAAGCTAGGGTTGAAGACTGTGAACAGTACGGACACTACTGTGAATGCAACTGCGAGCTTTGTACAGTTTAATGCTACTGCATCGCACAGTACTTTTGCTTCGCCAAATGGCACTTTGTCTGATATTGATCATCATGTAGAGATGCAGATGGAAAACACTGACTTCTTAATGGATGACGCACTAACAGGTGTCACTAACACTTCTGTTTTGAAGTAATCGCAACACCCTTCCTACCAAAGCCCAGTTTCTACTGGGCTTTTTCATTTCAATTGTATTCAAACCCACTCATATTTCCTCTGCTATAGTTAAATCGATGTCTTTGCCTAACTCACTTGTTTAAAAGGAAAACTCTATGCGCGTATTGACTGTTATTGCCACTGTATTACTTCTTGCTGCATGCGGAAGTAGCCAATATCTGATGTCGACAAATGAAGGGAAAATTATTACCTCTTACGGTAAACCAGACCTGAACGAGGAAACGGGTATGTACGAGTATGAAGACATGGATGGTAAAGAAATGAGCATTTCAAAAGAGCAAATTGTCCAGATTGTCGAACGTTAACGACAGGCCCTCTGTAAATTAGAGGGCTATGTTCTAGCCACTATCTCTCTACATTTACCTCTTTTAGGCTTGCAATCGTTGTAGAAATTGACACAACTAATTCATAAGCCAAAACAATTAATAGTGTCTTTTATACTTCCGTATTATTTATTTAGCGAATATTTTACATCTTCACCTTAATCAGGTTTGAGTATTGTAAAATCTAGTCTTTAATTCGCTAACACCCTTTTATTTCTCAGGATAAAGTGGATAATACCGCCACAAAATAACATTACTAAGGTGAGTCCTTATGTCTATTGAAGCTACTCTGCTTGCGCGCTGCGAGTCAAAATGTGAACTGTGTTCTTCTGAATCTCAACTAACTGCATACGCTGTCCCACCTCACGGTAATGTGACGGTTGATACTGCCATCATGGTTTGTGATAAGTGTCTGGGTGAGATCGATGAGCCAAAAGACATTAACCACTGGCGTTGTCTAAACGAAAGCATGTGGAGCCAGGTTCCTGCTGTACAAGTGACTGCATGGCGCCAACTCACTCGCCTAAACACAGAGAGCTGGGCTCAAGATGCTCTTGACATGATGTACATGGAAGAAGAGCAAATGAACTGGGCAATGAAAGGGATGTCTGCTGACGATAAAACGGTTGACTGTAACGGCACTGAACTTAAGAAAGGTGACGATGTAACAGTAATTAAAGACCTACCAGTAAAAGGCACTAACCAAGTAATCAAACAAGGTACAGTGATTCGTGGTATTAGCCTTGGCGATGATCCAAAGCTAGTTTCGGGTAAGGCAAATGGTGGTCAGTCGATGTACGTGATCGCAGAATACTGCCGCAAGAAGTAATATCGCACTTCAGTCATGTCAAAACGGGGCACCAATGGTGCCCCGTTTTTCTATACAACACTTAATCTACTATCATGACTACCTCCTCTAGAGTGTTTCTTTTCTAGGGCGTAGGTTGAGTAGGCATGTTTTACAAATAAAAAAATACCGGCTCATAGGCCGGTATTTCTTACACTATTTCAATATCAACGGTACATACCGATGTCTTTTTGAATATGTGCTGACAAGTCTTCTGCGTAGTAACTGCGTGGCGCAGTGTTATCTACAAATAGAATGTCCAGTAAGTGAGCAATCAGTCCTTTGAAGTTAACCGCGTAGGTTTTCTTATCCATAGAGGTTGGTAAAGCTACATTTGTCATTTGCATTGCTTGTGCCATGATTGCCTCTCTTTAAAAGCAGTAGTCTGTTTAGTTGGTTGTATATTAGTCAGTTTCTTATTGTTTAAGAAATGACAAATTTTACCCATTCAAATTAGAATTTCTAATAAAACAAACTCATTACAAAACTCAAAAATACAAATGAATAATAACGGCATAAATAATCACAATTGCTGTGATTACATTGAATAACTGAACATTACCTGCATAATTACCCCTTAAGCAACAACATATATTTAACAATATTTTTCGTTATTTCTTTTGATTTTAGTGCTTACTTTATATTTTTTGATTAGTAATATTAACGCTAGTTTGACGCTTCGCTTTATTTTTTAGGAGTGATGCAACCACTGCCGATGTCATCACAACAACTAAAAATGTGAGAGACCATGCTGTCGGAATCTCATATTCTGTTCCAACCAATAGCATTTTTACCCCGATAAACATCATGATTACTGACAATGCTGGTTTTAAGTATACAAACTTGTCTAACATTGCTTGAAGAACAAAGTACAGCGATCGCAAACCCAGTAATGCAAATACGTTCGCGGCTAAGACTAAAAATGGCTCTCGTGTTACCGCGAATATAGCTGGTATAGAATCCAACGCAAACATAACGTCCATTACTGCAATGACACCAACAACGATCAGCATCGGTGTTGCCACCCACTTACCAGCTTGCTTTAAGATTAAGCGATTTCCTTGGTAGTCATCTGTAACTGGCAATACCTTTCGAATCAACTGCTCCGGATATGGATTAACCTCTTCTGCTTCGCCTTTGTCGCGAGCTAGCTTAACACCCGTCCAAATAAGAAAAGCAGCAAATAAGTACAATACCCAGTGATACTGTGCAAGTAACTGAGCACCAACCGCAATCATGACAGCGCGTAAAACTAGCGCACCTATCACCCCCCAAAGCAATGCTCTCGGACGCAAGTGCTCCGGCACACTGTATTGTGCAAAGATGATGGCAAACACAAACAAGTTATCAACGCTTAACGACTTCTCTAGTAAGTAACCAGTTAAGAATGAAATCGTTGCTTTGTCGTTCGTATAAGCGCTATGTGGCGCGTAAAAGTCCCAGAATAAATAAATAGAACCTGCAAAAACAAAGGCAAGCAAGAACCAAAAAACACTCCAAACGATGGCTTTTTTCATCGTGATAACGCCACCACGTGTTTGATAGATATCAAGCGTAACAAGAACAAGGGTAAATAAACCAAAAGCACCATACATCGCTAATGATTCTTGAAGAGGCACCGATTGGCTCAATTGGGTGGTATTTTCGATAAGAGACATATTTCCTCCCATGGCGGAAGGACTTCGTTTGGTGACCTTCCGCAGACAATAACAACCAACAGCCACATAACGATTATGTGCTGCTAGTCAATGAATGCGTTGGTCTCGTTGAAGTGTTGACGTGAATGAACCACGTAACACCTTTACTTACCGGATAAGCTGATGCTTAACGAGATGACGATAAGTAAACTTGCGCTAACTACTCCCCAAACGCCGACATAATAACGCCGAGCGTCAGGCTTTCCAACAAAAAAGCCTTGTCTTATCGAAATAAAATTCTTATCAAAAATCAGGAAGCACTATAAAAAGAAAGAAATGGATTCAACCACCTGAACTTTAGTAAACAGACAAAAAGCAGCAAATGGCTCAAGACAAACTCTTCATTGGTTAGAACCCTAACGGGGAAGATAGATACAAAAAAGGAGCATTACTGCTCCCTTTTGTAACATCCACATTCTTAGCAATTCAAAAGCCGCTTAGAGGCACAAAGTAGACCAGTGTTGACCAAATTGCGATCCAGGCAACCACGACTGCCGTATCTGCCCAATCTTTATTCCACATACTGCCATCCTCATCAACCCATGTAGTAAGTGGAGAGCAGCAAAATCAATACCAGTATCTATTATCGACGTCGCTTTGTGTAAAGTTTGTGACTTTGATTCAAACAGTTTGGCTCATCGGTCAGGAGTTCAATAAAACAATCAGCCATGGACAAACTGGTCACACGCCCTTCTCCTTTCATCTCCTGCAATGCGTCATACCCCTCTTTCCCTTTCATCGTATAGGCAGAAGAAGTCCCTCGATACCAAACATCATCTTGAACACCTACCCATTGTTTGCCATCAAAAATCACTAATGATTGAACTCTTTCACCTTTTGGGGCATCTGCGTGGTACTCGAAGTTTAAATTGTAAGTGTACGGATAACTGCCAGATCCAGTGCCTTCTACGCCATTGTTGAGTGCATTATTTATCGCGCCTTCAAGTGCACGGCGAATAGCACTGCCTTTTACATCGTAAAAGCCGATAGGAACGGCAAAAGGCAACAGCCGTCCGGCAATGTCTGCCACTGTAATGTTGCCAGGGTTCAAAGAGGTTCGCACGCCACCCGCATTATGAATTGCAAATTGAACGTCATATCCACGTTTGTTTAAACAGTGCAGAAATGAGCGGGCAACGGAGGAAGCCAACTCACTCTCACCAAATTCATCGGGAATTCTCACATGACGCTTTTTGGTGTCAACACTAGCAATGACTTGTGACTGTAACTGCCTAACCTGAGAAATATATTTATCGCTCAGGATAGCTTGAGTTTCCGGGTGTTTCTTACAAACCACGACATTCGGTTGACCATGGATGAAGTCGCACGCGGTTTCGAATACACCTTGGTCGAGCTGTTGGTTTAGCGTCGAGTCCCAAAAAATACGTCGGCCAAGCAACAGTTCATTTTGTCCACTCAACATCGTTGCTTTGCCATGTTCATCAAACTCAATGACGCAGTGCCCCATTGTCAAAGCATGGAAACCCGCTTGCACCACATAGGTATCATTAATTTTGATACCGTAGGGATCGTCTTGTCCTAACCCTATTGATGAAAAATCACCTTGCAACCGGTGGCTGTGTCCACCAACAATTATACCAATACCTGCGACTTGCTCAGCTAACTCTAAATCACCTTCATAACCTAAGTGGCTCAGAAGAATAATATTTTTTATACCTGATGAATGGATTTGTTTTACGGTCGCCTTGGCGGTTTCAATTGCTGAGTGAAAAGGCGTGTCTGCATCAGGGTTTGCGATGTCGCTCATTTTATCTATGGATAATCCGAAAATCGCGACCCGCTCACCATGGAATTCTTTAACAATGTATTGTGCGCTCTGTGTATCCGGTTGGTAACTATATACATCCTTGCAATCACTGATACGGTGAGGTTTTTTAAGTGATTCATTGGATAAATCCCAGTTGCCAGCAAGCAATGGGAACTGAGTACGTTGGCAAAACAACGCAACTGGCTCATTCCCCATATCTAATTCATGATTGCCTAACGCCATTGCATCAATCTTTAATGCGTTCAATAAGTCGGCATTGGCTTTGCCTTTAAATAGTGAGAAATACAGCGTGCCTTGGAAGCAATCTCCGGCATGGAGGAACAACATCCCGTGACCTTGGCGCTGAGCATCATCTCTTAACTGCTCGACTCGGGTTGCGATACGAGAAAAGCCGCCAGCACTGACATAAGGCTCTAGCGTGAGTTCATTGTTTATCTTAAGCTTTAACTGTAATGACGTTGGTTCAAAGTAGGAATGTGTGTCATTGATGTGTGCCAGTTTGATTCTCACTGGCTTATGATTGTTATTCATCTTCATCTTCTCTTTTTTCATTCCTTATAATAATAAGAAGTGAATCATGACAGAATCATGAATTTTATGAAACTGCGATTTAGGATTTCATGTTTAAGTGATCACGATGCTGTCCCCCGGCTTTGAAAGCAAGCCTCGCTTGTAACGGTCTCTATTCAGTAAGAGGCTCTCGTAATTTTGTGAACTGAGCTTAACTCAAAAATTTCGAATTCATATATGCTTAGGAGTAGCAAAATAACTCTCGATAATTCAAATAATTGCAAGGAGGATTGAGATGAGACTAGAACGCATCGAAATCTCCGGGTTTAGAGGCATCAAACGCCTTTCACTCTCTTTTGACGAACTCACCACGCTTATCGGTGAAAACACGTGGGGCAAATCATCATTACTCGATGCCCTTTCCATCGCATTACCTGCCAATGGCTCATTGTATCAATTCAAACTGAAAGATTTTCACGTTGACTACTCAATTTCTCATCCACAAACACAACACTTACAGATCATTGTTTGTTTTAAAGCACAGGATAAAAACGAAGTAAAAGCGGGACGCTACAGACGCATAAAGCCTACATGGTGCACCAACGAAGATGGTGAGCAAGTCATTTACTATCGTATTAGTGCGTCTCGCGATGAGCACGGCATTAATACAGAGTACGCGTTTTTGGATCATAACGGCAAACCCAAAAAACTTCACCACTCAGAGAAACTCGCTATTGAGTTAATGACACTTCATCCTGTAATCCGACTACGTGACTCCCGACGCTTCCCAGATTTAAACCATGTCAACGGCGATGGTAAAAATGCTCGGATTGAAAAACGAATCAACAACACCTGTCGACGCTTATTGGCTATGCCTGGCCATGTGAATAAAGGTGAGATTCGTAGTAGCCTCGACTCAATGCAAACGCTTGTTGAACACTATTTCGCGTTCAGAAGTGTCAGTAAAGGCAACCCACGCAAACCTCGTGATGGTCTTTTCTATACAAGCCCTTCCTCTGATAAAGGCTTGAGTCAGTTCTTGAAAGAAACCAATGACAAACAAAGCCGCTTGCTTTTAATGGGGTTACTCAATGCCTATCTTCAAGCTAAGGGTCCCACCGATTTAAGGCGCTGTGCGAGACCAATACTGATTATTGAAGATCCAGAAGGTCGACTGCATCCAACTCATCTAGCGAGAGCGTGGTCCTTATTGCAATTGTTGCCAATGCAAAAGATATTAACCACCAACAGTGGCACGTTACTCGGTTCTGTTCCACTGTATTCAATTCGACGTTTAATTCGGCTATCAGACAGAACCATCGCTAAGAGTTTAAACTCAACAAAGTTTGGTCGAGATGAGTTGCGCCGAATTGGTTTCCATATTCGTTTTCATCGTTCAGGAGCATTATTTGCACGGTGCTGGTTACTTGTTGAGGGCGAAACCGAAGTTTGGCTTTTTCATGAACTGGCTCGTCAATGCGGGTATGACTTGGCTGCCGAAGGGGTTCAAATCGTTGAGTTTGCTCAATCAGGTCTAAAATCACTCATCAAAGTAGCAAAAGAGTTTGGTATTGATTGGCATGTCGTTACCGATGGCGACCCAGCAGGGAAAAAGTACGCGCATGCAGTGCGAGCACAGCTCGACCATGATCAGGAAAGGCATCGACTTACGGAGTTACCCGACCGAGACATCGAGCACTTTCTGTACAACAATGGTTTTGAACTTTTCTTTAAGGACATCATCAAAGTTCCTCATGACCACCCTATCCCTGCTAAAAAAGTCGTAAATCGTGTTTTGAAAAAACATGCAAAACCGGACTTAGCTTTGGCTATTGTTTCTCATTGTGAAGAGAAAGGCATGGAGTGTATTCCTGTTCTTCTGCGCTGGACACTTAAACGCGTTGTTACCATGGCCAACGGCAATACATGAGTTAGACGTATTTTACACTCAGCGTATTGTCTTGTAATACAAAAAAAGCACACCAATTTGGTGTGCTTGTATCAAACATCATTAATTTTGATTAAGGGTATTGAGAGGGATAAAACTCAATACACAGTGGATACCAATAAGATCGGGGGTTCACTACTGTGCTTGCTCAGCAAGCGAAGAAGAAGTAGCGGTTGATTTCGTATGCAACCATAGCCCTGTCGCTTTCATTAGATAGCCAAACACACCACCTAGCAACAACGATGGAATGACAAGTTGCCAGTTTCCGTCAGCCGCAAATGTTGCGCATGAACCAATAAAAGTACCAGGGATGTACGCGAGCCAAGCCTGTTTAGCTTGAATACACATGAAGAATGCCACAATAGCGGTAATCACATAGCCAATAATTTCCAACCCCACGTAAGTGGAACCGTGAATAATTACCATTGCCCAGAATACGCCTGTCATATTGGTGATTAAGCTGATGCCTAGTCCTTTCAATCCGCTCGTTGGCGCTGCAAAGTAGCTCGTGCAACCTAAAAAACCAGCCCAAGAAAGCAAACCTAAAGAGATGGCGATCCAACCCCATACGCCAGATAAAATTCCAGTAGTGATAGAAATAGCTAAAAGTGTCGTCATGGTAGTCATACCTACTCGGCTATTATCGTACCTATATGGTTCAATAACTGCCTTCATACATTGAAATCAAGGACACATGTTAGATACATCAGCTCAGCTTATCGGTGACACTGATCACAATAAGATATTATTATTTTCACAATTTACATTAAAAGTTTGACGCAACCGATAAATCAACAGATTTGGGGAATAAACCCAACTCATCTCGTAGGCATGTTTAATCAACCTTTAAAGAACTGAAGGCTTCCCTTTCGTCATTCGCAGCCCCTCTCTTTTAATGCAGTCGACTAATGGGTTTTCTGCCATATCTGAGCGCCATATAAATGAAAGCGTCCTTTCCATTTTTAACTCAGGTACATTTAATGCCACAAGATGACCTGCTTCTATATATCGCTCTACATCTAAATACGGTAAGCAAGTAAGGTACTGACCATTAGCAACTAAACTACGTAACACCGGAACGTGTTCATACTCGCGCCACACATCCAAATCTTCAATAAGGTGGTGAATGGAACTATCAAATGTTTTTCGTGTGCCAGAGCCATGCTCTCTTAGTACCCACTTCGCTTGCTCTAACTGCGCAAGGCTAACAGACTGATTACGCGCAAAAGGATGATGAGAAGCTGCGACAACAGTAAGATGATCACGACACCATACTTCTTGGTGTAAACGGTTATCATCACAGCGCCCTTCAATAATCCCTAAGTCATACTTGTAATCTAATACCCCATCAATCACCCCTTTTGTACTTTGTACACCGAGGGAAATACGCATTTCTGGAAAGTCATTATCAATGATACTGATAAGGTCGGGAACTAAGTGCTCTGCTGGGGTTTGACTCGCTCCCATACGAATCTCACCACTCAATAAATGTTGCTCATAGAAGCCCATTTCAATCTGCAATGCATCTTGTAGCAAGCGTTTTGCTTTTGGTCGTAACCACATCCCCCAATGGGTTAACGCCATTTGCTTGCCTTGCCTCTCAAACAACGGCCTGCCAAGCATCTTCTCTAATTGCGCAAGCGACATGCTTGTCGCTGATTGTGTCAAAGCCAATTTTTCTGCGGCTTGGCTTACACTGCCGGTATCTGCAACTGCGTCGAAAACCGCTAATTGCTTAAGTGAGTAGCGCAAAGTGTCCTCCATTATTAGTGGGTATTTCCCAATCCCCACAATTGTTAAAGCATGCCCCAATAAGCAATAGAGTTCATTTTACCTAGCCCCGTAAAGTTATCAATTAATTTGATGAGGTTTCTAAATATTATCAATTTTACCTTACTAACCGTTCTCCCTATTCTGAGTACGCGGTTCGGGAACACCGCAAGCCTCAATGGTTTTGAAACCGAAATCATTGAGGCTCTTAATAAAAACAACAATTTCATTTTTGAGTTAATAACCAAGGATTTTTTATGCGATTACAAATTAAGGAGTCAATATGGCGGTGACCAGTTCTCAAAATCACCAGTATTTTTCTCCAAAAGAGATGATGGTTGAAGCGGAAAAATTTGCGTTAAGTAAGGCAAACAAAACCAGCAGTATGACATTAAGCCTCGCCATTATGGCCGGCGCGTTCATCGGGTTAGCATTCTTGTTTTACATCACGGTGACCACCGGCAGTACGGGCGCTGGTTGGGGCTTGAGCCGCCTAGCTGGTGGACTCGCATTTAGCATGGGATTGATCCTCATAGTGATCTGCGGTGGTGAATTATTTACCAGCTCCGTCCTATCCAGTATTTCTTGGGCCAATAAGCAAATCTCGTTCGGTAAGATGCTTTCGATCTGGGGCAAAGTTTACGTTGGTAACTTTATTGGTGCGATGTTCCTACTTGCGTTGGTTACTGCTGCTGGTCTTTATCAGATGGATGGCGGTCAATGGGGATTAAATGCGCTTAACATCGCACAACACAAACTTCACCACACTCTCATTCAAGCGTTTGCACTCGGTATTCTCTGTAACCTGTTGGTCTGCCTAGCGATTTGGCTGACATTTAGTTCTGCAAATGCAATGACAAAAGCAGCAATGACAATTTTGCCTGTGGCAATGTTTGTCAGCAGCGGTTTTGAGCACTGTGTTGCGAACATGTTTATGGTTCCACTTGGTATTGTTATCGCGAATTTTGCACCTGAATCTTTTTGGGCATCTGTCGGTGTGCCCGCGTCACAATACACAGACCTAAACATTAGCCACTTTATTACCGCTAACTTAATTCCTGTCACGCTTGGCAACATCGTCGGCGGAGCGGTATTAGTTGGCCTTTCAAACTGGTGTATTTTTCGCCGACCAGAACTAAAAGCAGCGAATATTTCTTCTATCACTACAACTACAACACTGTCGTCAGTTAAGGATTTCACCATGAAAAATGCCTCTTTTGTTAAAGACATTATGAACCAAAAACCAGTCACCATTCGTGCAGAAACGCCAATTGCAGCCGCGCTGGATGTGTTACTTGATAACAACGTAACTAGCGCACCTGTTGTAGACGTACAAAATCGATTAGTTGGCTTCTTCTCTGCTCACGATGTGATGGTAGAACTATGGTGTGAGGACTACATTCCGGTGAAAGACCAAAAAGTCGTCGACATCATGAGCCGAGATGTGGTCGCAATTGACGCTGGTGATCGCCTCGTTGATGTTGTGGAATTCCTATGTATCGATAAAGAGCAGTTGTACCCAGCGAGCAGTATGGGTATTGCCACTCGCTTGACGTCTTTGTCTCTCGAAGAACGCGCTAAAAGTATCAAAGTAAGTAAGCCACAAATGCTTCCTGTGCTTGAAAAGGGGCAGATGGTCGGGGTGGTTACTCGTACTGAAGTATTAAAAGCACTACGCCCGATTTTTGGTGAGCGTTTAAACCTAGTGGAAAAAAGCGAGTTAGAAACAGCGTAAATCGCTAAACATTTACAACGTCTATTGGCTTTCAATCGCTATCACTGACGGGTTTATCGATGTTAGTGATGTGATTAAGATAATAAAAAAGCGCTCTCAAGTGAAGGAGCGCTTTTAGTGTATCTAAAAGGAACTAATTACTTCTTAATACCTTCGATATGAAGTTCCATATCGACGTAGCTTGAAGCACCCATTACTGGGATGTCAAAGTCAGCAAGCTCTAGGCGAGTGTTGCCAACAAAGCCAGCGCGCTCGCCGCCCCATGGGTCACTACCAGCACCAACGAATTCAGCCTCAATAGTAATAGGCTTAGTAACACCGTGTAGCGTTAGATCACCAGTTACATCTAGTTTGCCATTGCCTTTATCAACCACTTTTGTGCTAGTAAAGGTTGCTTCACTGTATTTGCCAGCATCGATGAAGTCACCACTACGAATGTGTTTGTCACGTTCAGCATGGTTTGAATCTAGGCTGGTTGTATCAACAACAACATTTACTTTTGAGTCAGCAATGTTGTTTTCATCAAAAGAAAAGTCACCAGAAAATGTATTGAAACGACCTTTGATGAAACTGTAACCCAAGTGGCTAACTTTAAAGTTGATTGAAGCGTGAGCACCTTTGGTATCGATGACATAATCTGCAGCTTGCGCACCAAATGGCAGTGCCATAGCGATAGCTAATCCTGTAGCGAAAAGTGACTTTTTCATTTTGAAGCTCCTAACATTTTTCTTAATGTGTTGTCTTTATCGATAAAGTGGTGTTTTAGTGCAGCAATAGCATGTAAGCCTGCAATCAGGATGACTGCCCAAGCTGCATAGAAGTGAATCTCACCTGCAATATCTGATTGGCCTGGGAATAACTCTCCCGCTCCTGGCACGGTGAACCAATTAAACACTTCGATGCCGCGTCCATCAGACGTTGAAATGAGGTAACCTGAAACAAAGATGGTGACCAATAGTAGGTACATGACACCATGCGCTGCTTTAGCAGCAAGCACTTCGTAACGTTTGCCTTCTACCTTTGGTGACGCCGTCACATGTTTCCATACTATGCGTACCAAAGTTAAAATAGCGAGTAAAATACCGACAGAGCGATGGTAATGCGGCGCAGTTCGATACCATTCGCTGTAATAGCTAAGGTCGACCATCCACAAACCCACTGCAAATAGACCAATAATGCACAGCGCTGATAACCAATGCATCACGCGTGCAGTAAGGTTGTAATTCTTTACCAGTGTATCCATCTCAAGTTCCTAGATATATTCCTAAGTTAATGCTGAGCAAGAAACACTACATTAACCTATTTACGTCATATGAAACAGATTATTTACCATCATTTACATCCAGCCAATGGTACCGTATCTATCAAGTTGTTCGAATTTTTTGAAGGAACTTTAAATCGTTTGTAAAACTGAAACTTACAGCTTAATTTCTTGTTCTATCTCATACAGCTCTTCGGAAACTTCTAACATTCTGCGTTCAACCAGTAACTTAGCATCTTCAACACCCTTGTTATAATAAATTGGTCCTAGTTTTTCTGTAATAAAATCAATTAGAAACTCACTATCGAACTGGCCAATTTCAACATCTAGCTCGTCTTGCATGTAATCTTGAATGGCGGTGGCCAACGCCTCTTTTTGTGCGCGTTCTAGCTTTATCATTTTTTCCCTTTCAAATTTTTGTTCAACTTCTGCTTCTTTCGTATTGCTCTATTAAAGATTAAACACGGTCATTTGTGAGAAATTTGGTGTTTAGATCAAGAAGTTGCCGAAGTAAATTAGTCTATTCTCAAAAGACTATGCTAACCTTTTGCAGTTCGTTTTGTAATTATTAAGGGATATTCTTTGCTACTCGACCTAGTTATTCAAAGTGTTAATGATTTTCAAGACGACTGTCTTAAGCTGTGTGAAAAGCATTACCCTGCGGTGCATAACCAAGGCATGAGTGAGCATCATCTTGGTCTCGCGTTTTCAAGAAGGATGGAACATACTTTTCGTCACTTTGGATACAACTGCGTGATAAAGCCAATCGAAGTGTTGGATTCTCCAGACCTTCCCCATCACTATCGAATTTCATCCGACATCGGCACTGTCTGGGTTCTGAGTCACCATATGGTCAGTGCCGGAAAATCTTGCCGGGAAAACTTACTCTCATCAATTACGGAATGGCAGAGTGAATATGGCTATGCCTTACAGCCTAATGACCTACTCTTTTTAGTTTGTGATCATTGGATAAGTCGCAGCAAAACGAGCCGAGAATTGCTTCATTGGTGGATGGGGGAACTACCCGATCAGATCAACGAATACACAGAACAAGGAATCACACTGTACACCAGCGAGTCGCAACTCACGCAATCGTTGGACACTCGATTCGGTATTAGCCCTTGTTACATTAAGTTTGGGCATCCTTTACGGCGTTCGAACAAACAGCAGTTAGTCAGAAAATATTTGCAGTTGTATGCCGTACTGCAATGGTAGCATCAAATTGAAGTGCTGAGATTATCAATTATTTCATCAATTTGTTTGATATCACTCGACAAAACTACCCATCCATTACCATCGTTCTTGCTTGAGTTAATGAGCACACTTAGATTCATTGCCAATGAAATAGAAAAATTAGCGCGATAACGCTGATGTTGAGACATTGATTTAGGTTGTGGTAACAATGATGAGCATCTCGCAACTACTTAGTTGCATCCGGAAAGAAGCCGACGGGCAGTATATTGCGAAATACGCGAACTTCACTCTCCGCAGTGTCTTTCAACCCATATATAAGAACGATATTTCCATCGTTGGCCTTGAAGCACTGGTAAGAATTAGCAATGCCAATGGCACCATGGTTAGGCCAGATCAGTTTTTCCAATCCAAAGCGACTCCCACTCAAGATTTGCTCAATGTTGAACGCTTAAGTCGCCTAATCCATATCAAAAATTTCTCTCAGTCTCGCTTTCACACAAAACAATTGTTTCTCAATGTATTACCGGTAGCGGCAGAGATACTAGTCAAAGACATCACTTATAACCGACTGCTAAAACAAACCATTTATGAATCGCATTTGATGAATGAACAAATCGTCATGGAGTTACTTGAATTGAAGGTGGAGGATGAACTCTCTTTGTCTCAAGCTGCTCGGGAGTTAAGTCTTGAAGGATTTAAATTAGCGATTGACGATTATGGCGTCAATGCATCGACAACTGAGCGAGTGAGAAGCGTTTGCCCAGATATAATCAAGATGGATCGCTCTTTATTGCTAAGGTATGAAAACGGTGATTTTAAAGCGCTTAACGATGCATTATCACTCGCAAAAGCGTTATGCTCTAAAACCGTTATCGAAGGAATTGAAACCGAGCATCAACTTCGCTTAATGAAAAAGCTCGGTTTCGATATGTATCAAGGGTACCTACTTGCTATCCCCCAAACGTTAGACGTCTATGAAGAGGCAAAAACAGCCTGACTATGTAAGAACAAAAGTTTGCGCGGTTTAGCGAGAGCTACGTGATTTACCACGATTCTTATGAATCGCCAATTTTGCTTTTAGCTTACGCTTCTCAGATGAACGACTACGACGACGCCCATTTTGTTCAGGCTCAACTTCTTCTACAAGACTTGGTTCGAAACCTGCCAGCCATTCTTGGGGTAAGCGTTGATCAAGCAGATTCTCGATAGCTTGCAACAAGTACTCCTCATCTCTACTCATCAGAGAAACCGCCAAACCTGACTTTCCAGCTCTTCCAGTGCGGCCAATTCGATGGACATAATCTTCTGCTTTGAATGGCATATCAAAGTTCACGACTTGTTCTAGCTCTTGAATATCTAACCCTCGTGCTGCCACATCGGTTGCAATCAAAGCACGTACCTTACCTTGTTTAAATTCATCCAAAGCTCTTTGGCGGGCACCCTGTGATTTATCACCGTTGATAGAAACCGCTTTGATGCCATCTAACTTGAGCTCTTTCGCTAACTCATCACTGCCTTGCTTCGTTTTTGTAAATACAAGCACTTGCTGCCAATTCCGCGAGCCAATTAAGTACGCTAGCAATTCACGTTTCCGTTTTTTATCCACTGGATAAACCATTTGTGTTACCGTTTCAGCAGTCGTATTTGCTGGTGAAACTTCGACTTCAACTGGCGATTCCATGAGTTTATACGCAATAGTTTTGATTCGCTTCTCAAATGTCGCAGAGAACAATAGGATCTGTTTCTCAGCAGGCAAACGTCGGAAGATGCGCTGCAAGTCAGGCCAAAATCCCATATCTAACATACGGTCGGCTTCGTCTAACACGAGCATACCGGTTTTAGAGATGTTTACGTTACCATTAAACAGGTGATCCAAAAGGCGGCCTGGCGTGGCAATCAAAATATCAGCACCCTCTTCTAACTTTCTCTTTTGTACGCCAATGCTTGTACCACCATAAACACACACGATGCGAAGTTCTGTTTCTGCCGAGTACTGATTCAAATTATCAAATACCTGCTGTGCAAGCTCGCGTGTTGGAACCAAAATCAATGCTTGAGGTGTGCCGTTAAGTTTCTTTTGCTGAACGGTTTGTATGATAGGTAAACCAAACGCAGCCGTTTTTCCCGTACCAGTTTGTGCAGCAGCAAGTAAGTTTTTTCCTGCAAGGACGTGTGGAATTGACTTTTCTTGCACTGGTGTTGGCGTCACGATATTTAGATTGCCTAGCGTCTCGATTAGCTTTTGTTCGATGCCTAAATCAGCAAAATTAACAGACATGTGTAACCTCATTATTTTTGGAGCGCAGAGTTTACCAGAGCCCCTAAAGCCATACTACTTTTCTATCTCATTGAGTTGAGTCATTAAGCTGTTGCTGAAAATCATACGACTGGCGCAAAACATCTCGATAAAGTGACGAGAACTTCTCTTCTAATTCGGTGTAATCACTTTCAATCACTTTAAATGTTGTGGTTAAGTCTGCCATTCTAGGGCTTCTTTGCGACATCCGATGTAGTGCAAATTCTATATTGTCTAGATCTTGATAGGATTGAAGCCATCGGCCATGCCACATTCTGCTGTGGAGCACCAAAAAACGTGGCGGCAAATGTTCATGAACCTCTCGGTTTACTCGCTCGTATGCCGTTTGGACAAAGTGTTCGAGAGGCACGGAATGAAAGTCGTTCCAGTGTTTTGCGAGGCAATGATCCCAAAACATATCCAAAGCGATAGGTGCAAAACGTCTCGCAATACCAGTGAAATGAGGCTTACATTCGTTGACGATTGGATGATGGTCAGTAATACGGTCAACAAATCTATGTAATCTGATGCCATTTGAGATATCGCGATCATACAGCTTGCTTGGATCTCCTTTTACGAAGTCTCCAAGCAAGTTTCCCAATAAATGGCTGTTACTGTGATCTGCGATATGCAGGTGGGCTAGAAAGTTCATTCGACGCCAGTTTTGGCCTCTAGGGCTTGGTGTGACATGAACCTAGTATAACGTCAATTACGACGAGATGAGAGTGTTCCGCTATTCGGCTTCGTTGTCTGAGCCAACGTATTCCGACAAGATAATGCCAATTTCAAGCGCATCTAGCAGCTCTAGGCTCTCATCGTTTTGGTATTGGTCGCTCATTGTGACCTCCTTTATTTTAAGCTCTCTTGCTTTTACTTGCTGACGGCCTGGCTCTTGCCATATCCACATCAGCAACTCCTTTTTATAGTCTTTATATGACACATTCATGACAGCGAGAAGTAAAGATTTAAAAACCTATGAGCATAATCAAAAGTAAACGATTGCAATTAGGTTTCATATCCACTTAACACTTTAGAGAAATGACTCTTTTATCAACATTCATGTCAATTTAAAGATATAACATACTGTTATAGGCGTCCTTAGATCTCATTTCTTAAACTAAATTTAGTATTCGTTACATATTTTGCTGATTAACTTCGCATATTTTGTTTCGATATAGCAATAGATTTGGTCAATATCTTTTATCTCTAATGGAGCTTTAAATGAGAGAAGTTGAGTTTAGAACGATAGACAGGCTGTTTATCAAGATGTCTATCAACGACAAAATGTGGGTTATATTCCTACTGTTTTTAGTAGCCCTCACTTCAGTGGCTGGAAGCCGCTACTTCAATGAAATACAACAATTTGAGCAGCAAGCCATCTCGGCGAGCGAAGCGAAGCTTTCTGGTATCGTTGATGCTCAATCAAACCGCGCTACAGAAATTGACGGCGTATCGAAATCGAACCGCGTAAGCGAGAGTTCTTTTGTCGATGGGTCTGTGACCGCTTATGCCAAGTTGCATTCTGGAGAAGTGATTAAGCTGACTCAAAATGTGTCCACACAATACGAATCGTTAAAATCATCAGCTCTATCGTCACTATTACTCAGCTTCTTATGGGTTATTCCTTTTGCCCTATTCTCTTACTGGGTGGCAACGTTTATCGGAGGAGCTCTGTGGGTTTTATATACAACAACCGAAAAAATTGGTGACGGTGACTTAACCTCTCGCCTTGGTTTCCATCCAGGTCGAGATGAATTCGGTACCATCGGCTGTGCGCTAGACAAGTCTATGGATACCTTAAGTGAACTGGTTAATAGTGTTAAAAATAATGCAACGATGTTGAGCGAGACATCTTCTGCATTCGAAAAAGATATGCAGTTGAGTGAAACCCAGATATCTCATCAATATCAAACGCTTGATTCAGTCGCGACGGCAATGGAAGAAATGACAGCCTCTGCAAAGGAGGTATCAAGTATTTCTCAACAAGCAACGACGCAGTCAGACCAAGATGCCCAGAAGATCGAACTAAGCAGAAGCCGTGTACAAAACGTGATTGGCGAGATAGAGACGTTATCTAGCTATATTGAACAAGCCTCTACGTCAGTAACCAATTTAAACGAGAATACGACGCAGATTAATGACGTGATCACAACGATTAACGCCATTTCAGAACAAACTAATCTGTTGGCACTAAACGCAGCAATCGAAGCAGCCCGTGCTGGTGAACAAGGTCGTGGATTTGCAGTGGTTGCCGATGAAGTACGTACATTAGCAAGCAGAACTCAACAGGCAACAGTAGAGATCCAAGCCATGATTGAGAAGCTTCAAATTGAGAGCCAGAACATTGCTTCAATCACCAACCGAACCGTTCAGCAAGCTCAAACCAGCAGCCACCTTATTGATGAAATCGGCCATGATGTTACCTCTATTGCCGAGTCAGCACGCTCATTAATGGACATGAGCATTCAGATTTCCACATCTGCTGAAGAACAAAGCGCAGTTGCTAACGATATTGCATCGGAACTTTCAGAAATTCGTAGTCAATCAAGCACAATCAGAGAAGTGGCGGAGCAATCTACCGCTGGCGTCGCTAATCTCACGCAAGCCTCCGTTTCTCTTGGTGAGATATTACAACGCTACCGCACCGCATAACATTGTGGAACTTATGATCAACAAGGGCTCCTTAAGGAGCCCTTTTCTTTAAACCGTGTTCAACTATTACCTTCGATATTTTCTACGACATCCAAGTGGATATTTGAAGTGAATCTCAAGTTCTCGCTGTACCGGATGAAATAATGTTCTTAAACAAAGCGTTCCGCTATGCTTGATCTTGCCAATTCCAATTTGCTGCTGGAAAACAATATGAATAATTACAAAGACACAAAAGACATAGAGAACCTGAATTGCCCACTCTGCCAAGGAGATGAATATCTCATTTCATCGGATGGCGAGAAATTCACATGCGCTGCTTGCGGATTTCATACAAAAAACTTCTCATCTATCCAATGTCTACATCAAACGCCTTACCTACAGTCTAAACTTAAGCACATCCACAGCTTGAGTCCGGTTTGCCATTAGTAGGTCAAACAGAGCAGCCACACAGCTGCTCTTTTAATTCATCTAAATGATGGATGCGAATTACACGCTCGTCATCAACAAGATTGATAGCTTCACCATTAAATAACTGTATCGTTTTGATACCGGCGTTTAGTCCCGCCTCAACTCCTTTAGGCGTGTCATCAATATAAAGACAGTCACTAGGTAAAAAGCCCATGCTCATAGCACTGTACATGATTAAATCGGGCTCAGGCTTCCAACTATTCGCATCGAATGCCGAGAACACTTTCCCTCGGAAAGCATCGAGTAAACCGGTTAACTCCAAAGCGTATTCAATTTTATCTTTAGGTCCATTAGACGCCACACAATATTCGATATTATGCGAATCCAAAAACTGAATTAATCGTTTTGCGCCATCCATTGGCTGTAAGTGACGCACAAAAAGAGACTGGACTTCTTCTCGGTATTGCGGCTCTAAAACATCAATTGGAACTTTGATATCTTTCAATTCTTTAGTATCTAAAAGGATGTCAGCGAGCTTTCCTCCTTTAAAGTGAGAAACGCACTCTTCCATCGTTAACTCAGCCCCATGCTGGTTAAATACATTGACGAGCGCTTGGCAACACAGTCTTTCGCTGTCGACCAACGTACCATCACAGTCAAATATCACGCACTTAATATTGGTAATTGCCATAGCCATCTCCAGACGTCTTAAAGGCTCAAGCCCAAGCTGATTTTAAGAATGTTTGGATTAATCTTATTTGAGTTTGGGATTGTTGAAACGACGAGCTTGGCATTTCATGGAAATAGAAGGGAGCAATTACAGTTTTTCTAAGCAAGATCACCCAACGTCATCTTGCTTTACTTTTTATGCACATTGATGTGTAAGTTAGTTTTCGATAACCACTGAGTCTAACAGTTTTTGCTCGGTGCTTAGTCTTTTAGCCAGATCAGCCACAAACGAGCTTTTGTATTTTGATTCAGAAACAGCAACATCAGAGATGAGTGTATTTCCTTCGAGATGGCTAACAATAGCAGCACCAATTGGGACTCCAGATTTAAAACCAACATATAATTCAAAATCTGGCGTGAGGATAATCTGTGTCAGATATTCAATGATCATATCTTTATCATACTGCTGTTCCCAGCGCTGAGATTGCAAGATAGAGAACATAATGGTCAGTCGATGAAAATCGACCAGAAAAATATCGTCGAGGTTAAATTCAGAGTCACTTTCCAGTAGTGTGTCTTTGTCGACTACTTGATACGTTGCTTTTTCTAGCGTTTTGAAATAGACATCGCGCCCTTTCAAACTCTCTGGTGTCGGAAATTCAACTTCGACCAGATCATACAGCCATGTATTTTTACGCTCGATACTGGCTAACTGTTGTTCATTCATCTTGATACCTTCGTTTAGAGCAGTACATTAGCATGAAGCCCGCAACAAACCTAGCGCACATAGACCTTTCCGTGGCTAAATTTTGTTTTAGGTGCAAACCTCTGATAGATTTCATCAATATCTTTCCTAGTTAAGGACAAAAATAATGAAAAAGATGCTGTTAAGTGCATTGCTTGCTACTACTCTAGTTGGTTGTTCAGATAACGATGTTGCTGACGTGGGGCTCGGTTGGTTTACTTTGAAAGACATCAAAGTCGGTGAGTTGAAAGACGAGGTGGTAACAGGTGTCACATGTCACATCGCCTCTATCGAAGCGGATTTCAGCTTAGCAGATCCAAGTGATAGCTCAATATCATGTCGTCAGACTGGCGAAATCACACCGGAAATGATTGCAAAAATAGATAAGAGTAAGTCCGGTGAAATTGTATTTAAGAAGTCAAAAAGCATTTTCTTCAAAACAATGAAGGTTCGCCGTATTTATGATGCCGATAACCAAACCTTACTCTACTTGTCTTATACAACAAAAGAGACCGATGGTAGTTTTAAACATAGCCTTTCGACAGTCCCACTTTGGGGTACCAAGGCTTACGTTGAGCCAACTGAAGTGAAAAAGTAACGCGGGTAAATTTAGTTAGCGCGGAGCAGGCTCTTTCCGGGCGCTGCTGAGCAACAAGTTTAAAAAACAACCCATTGCAATACGACAAGCGTCATAAATTGCAGCTGCTTTGGTTGCTATTTACTCAGCTCGCTGATTTTTTCAGCGAGCAGACTTCTTTGTAATAAATCGCCACGATTTTCATTTTTTTGTGATACAATCCCGCCTCTTTTTTTTCTCACTCAAGAACAAGCATGAAGTTTCCTGGTCAGCGTAAATCTAAACACTACTTCCCAACTCACGCTCGAGATCCATTAGTAAACCAAATCCGACAGGCACCTAAGCTATATCGCCCAACTATTGTTGGTGTCGGTCAAACCATTGTAGATATCGAAGCACGTGTAGATGACGCGTTTTTAGAGAAATACAACCTGAGTAAAGGACATTCGCTCGTTCTTGAAGAAAGCAAAGCAGATGCTCTTTACGAAGAACTGGTTGAGCAAGGCCTGATCACACACCAATACCCAGGTGACACGATTGGCAATACTCTTCACAACTACTCAGTTTTAGCCGATAGCAAATCCGTTTTGCTCGGTGTGATGTCTAAGAACATTCAAGTCGGTTCTTTTGCTTACCGCTACCTTTGCCGTACGTCTTCACGCATGAACCTTAACCATTTACAAACGGTAGATGGCCCTATTGGTCGCTGCTACACCCTAATTTCTCAAGACGGTGAGCGTACATTTGCTATCAACGAAGGTCATATGAATCAACTACTTCCGGAAAGCATTCCTGAAGAGATCTTTGAGAAAGCATCAGCCCTGGTTGTTTCTTCTTACCTAATGCGTGGTAAAGAAGAAGATCCAATGCCTAAAGCGGTACAAAGAGCGATCGACTTTGCTAAGAAGCACGATGTCCCTGTTGTACTTACGTTAGGGACAAAGTACGTTATCGAAGGTAACGCACAGTGGTGGCAAGAATACATTCGCGAAAACATTTCTGTTGTCGCTATGAATGAAGAAGAAGGTGCGGCGCTAACAGGTGAAACAGAGCCGCTAGCTGCTGCTGATAAAGCACTTGAATGGGTTGATCTCGTACTGTGTACGGCAGGACCAAATGGTCTGTACATGGCTGGTTACACCGACGAGAAAGTAAAACGAGAAACCACACACGACATCCTTGAAAGCTCCCTCGAAGCCTTTAACCAGTACGAGTTTAGTCGTGCGATGCGTAAAGAAGACTGTCAAAACCCAATGAAGGTCTACTCTCACATCGGCCCTTACCTTGGTGGACCACTAGAGATTAAGAACACTAACGGTGCAGGTGATGCAGCCCTTTCAGCCTTACTGCATGACATGGCAGCAAACTCTTTCCACCAAAAAGAAGTGCCTAACTCAGAAAAGCACGAAGTACGATGCTTAACCTACTCCTCGCTTTCTCAGATCTGTAAATACGCAAACCGAGTAAGCTATGAAGTGTTGACGCAGCACTCTCCTCGCCTATCGCGAGCGCTTCCTGAACGAGAAGATAGCTTAGAAGAGACTTATTGGGATCGTTAAAACGACAGCTTTAAAGCTAAAAATATATCAAGGTCACCATTTGGTGGCCTTTTTGTTTTTATCTAGCACTATAACGAGTAGATTTCGTTAGTATGTCGCACAATACGAAGCAGTAAACTCTTTACAAGCCTAACCGAAACAGTACCATCACCAAGCAGACCTTTGCCTCACAATAATACTCGTTATAACTTAGGTAGTTTTTCAACGCTACCTGAGTGCCACTTTGGGGATTCTCCATGCAGTCAGATATCGAAATTTGCCGAAACACACCACTTTCTTCTATTGATGTTATCGCGGAAAAAGTAGGACTATCACCCGAAGAGTATGACACTCACGGGAAGCACAAAGCCAAAGTCCACCCAAAATGTTTGGAACGACTCAAAGCAAATGATGACGGTAAACTTGTACTCGTCACTGCGATCACGCCGACTCCTCTTGGCGAAGGAAAAACCGTTACGACGATAGGCCTGGCGCAAGGTTTAGCAAAGCTTAATCAATCTGTTATTGCATGTATAAGGCAACCTTCGATGGGACCCGTCTTCGGTATTAAAGGTGGCGCAGCGGGCGGCGGTTATTCTCAAGTAGCTCCAATGGAAGAGTTAAACTTACACCTTACTGGTGACATTCACGCAGTGACAGCGGCGCACAACCTTGCTTCAGCCGCTCTTGACGCTCGCTTGTTCCATGAACAACGCGAGGGTTATGATGCCTTTGAATCACGCACCGGGTTAAGAGCACTTAAAATCGACACGGCAAGTATTACTTGGAAACGAGTGATGGACCATAATGATCGTGCACTACGTAAAGTCAAAATTGGCCTCAATGATGCAGGAAAAACCATCAATGGTTTCGAGCGTGACGAAGGGTTCGATATTTCAGCGGCTTCCGAGTTGATGGCTATCATTGCACTAGCCAAAGATTTAAAAGATTTACGCCAATGTATCGGGAAAATTGTCGTAGCGTACGATTTGAACGGAAACCCCGTCACTACGGAAGATCTACAAGTTGCAGGAGCAATGGCAGTAACACTAAAGGAGGCGATTGCACCGACACTGATGCAAACTCTAGAAGGTGTTCCTACGTTGATCCATGCAGGTCCATTTGCAAACATCGCCCATGGAAATTCATCCATTATCGCGGACGATATTGCGCTAAAACTGTCAGGTTACACGGTAACTGAAGCCGGTTTTGGTTCGGATATGGGATTTGAGAAAGCGTGTAACATTAAAGCTGCTGCCGCCAACAAAGCCCCGGACTGTGTAGTGATCGTAGCAACATTACGCGGCCTCAAAGCGAATTCTGGACACTACGATTTACGGCCAGGTATGGCTATTCCAGATTCCATTTTTAATCCGGACCAAGCAGCATTGGAGGCTGGGTTTGAAAATTTAAAATGGCACATAAATAACGTTCATAAATACGGTTTACCTGCTGTCGTTGCCATTAACCAGTTTCCACAAGATTGTGTGAAAGAGCTTAAAGCTCTTGAAGAGCTGATTCACCAATTTAATCCCGAAGTTAAAGTAGCCATCAGCACCGCTTTTTCGCAAGGCGGACAAGGCGCAACGGAACTAGCTCAACATGTTATTGATGCGTGTACCACGCCTGTAGAGTTTTGTCCGTTATACAACAAAGAGCAATCATTACTCGAAAAGCTCATGGCAGTATGTGAAGCGGGCTATGGAGCAACCAATATAGAAATGACTCCTATCGCGACTGAACAGCTCAAACATTTTGAGCAATTAGGCTTTAACAACTTAGCGGTTTGCATCGCGAAGACACCACTATCTATAACCACGGACTCCGCAGTCAAAGGGGCACCAACTGGTTTTACCGTCCCAATCCGCGAGCTGCGCTTGTGTGCGGGCGCAGGATTCGTTTATGCATTATCTGGTACCGTGATGACGATGCCAGGCTTACCTGATAAACCCGCATTTATGAACTTAGATCTTGATGATGAAGGAAATATCGTCGGTCTCTCTTAGTGCAGTGATAACGTATCGCTATCAGTGAAGTGAGCATATTCATTGAGTGAGTGGTCTACTTACCTATCCACTCACTCTCAACAACTGTGAAAAGAGTTGTCTCAGGCCTTCTACTCTTGAATTGTTGATACAAAGCTCTCCTGCCTTACATCAACGCGCCTGTTTTAGACCTTTAGAGTTAAGACGCTAACCCTAAGCCTTGTTTAGCCATAGTTATTAAGCTAGAAAACCCTATTTATCTTCTTGTTTTGTCGCCACTTTACATTGTAAATCCATACTTGTTGACTTCTCCTTTCTACAATTTTGCGCCAATTTGATGCACGGGCTATTTAGCGCTTCACTAATATGGTGCAGTTGTCTTACAGTGAAATTTTAACCTCCTTGATTTTTAAGGAGATATTCTATGGCTCGATTCTTGTAGTAGACTTTTCACTAATAAGCACATTAGCACATGCTTTTCAAAACCTCTGCGTTGCATACCACCTCCTTCAGGTTAGCACCGTTTTGATGCATGTCAGAAAAGGGAAAGGGAATACTATGGAAGACGCACTCGCCGTAATTTTAGCAGGAGGGATGGGGTCTAGACTCAGCCCACTCACCGATGACAGAACCAAGCCAGCCGTACCTTTTGGCGGAAAATATAGAATTATAGATTTCACACTAACCAATTGTTTACATTCGGGTTTACGCAAGATCCTTGTTTTAACCCAATATAAATCTCATTCACTTCAAAAACACTTACGAGACGGCTGGTCGATATTCAATCCAGAGCTAGGCGAGTACATTACTGCTGTTCCACCACAAATGCGCAAAGGTGGTGCATGGTATGAAGGAACCGCCGATGCGATTTATCACAACATGTGGTTGCTATCGCGAAATGATGCAAAGTATGTGGTTGTGTTATCCGGCGATCATATCTACCGAATGGACTACGCCGCAATGCTTGAAGAGCATAAAGAGAAAGGTGCTAAGCTCACCGTTGCCTGTATGGATGTTCCCGTAGAGGATGCTTCAGCATTCGGTGTAATGGGCACCGCAGAAAACGGGCTCGTTACTTCGTTTATAGAGAAACCTGAAACCCCTCCTACCCTTCCTGGAAGCGCGACCAGAAGCCTCGTTTCTATGGGAATATATATCTTTGATATGGATGTTTTGAAAGAAGCGCTTGAAGAAGACTCAAAACTCGATTCATCAAGCCATGACTTCGGAAAAGACATCATACCTAAGCTGATTGATACCGAATCCGTTTACGCCTATCAATTCTGTGGCAGTAAAGGGCGCGTCGATAAAGATTGCTATTGGCGCGACGTGGGTACCATTGATTCCTTCTATGAAGCGAATATGGATCTACTAGAACCTGTGCCGCCAATGAACCTTTATCAGTCCAATTGGGCGATTCGTACTTACGAGCCGCAGTTTCCACCAGCTCGTACTGTATCGTCGGCCACGGGTAATGAAGGCATTTTTATTAACTCCATCATTGCTACCGGTGTCATCAATTCCGGAGGCTCAGTACAGCACTCCATAATCTCCTCTAACGTACGCATTCAAGATAGTGCAACGGTAGTCGATTCCATCATTTTTGATGACGTAGAAGTCGGTGAAGGAAGTCAGTTGGTAAACTGCATAGTTGATAAACATGTTCGTATTCCGCCACATACTCAAATTGGCATCAACAAACTTGAAGATGCGAAGCGATTTAAAATCTCAGACAAAGGTATTGTCGTCATACCCGAAAGTTACCAATTCGATTAAACGACAAACTATCACAACAAAAAAGCGCACGATAATCATCGTGCGCTTTTGTTTAAGTGCCTGTAAACATTAGGCTATAACAAATAATCCATAATAATTAGATGTTACATACCGTTGACCAGCTACCATCTGTACCCGGTTCAGCCGCTGTCCACCAGTTCGCTTGGTAAACCACACCGTTGTGGATGATCTTATCACCTTGGTTAGCGTGGCTTGGATTACCTGCCCAATCCGTTTGTGGCAGAGCTGGGTATGTCACTAAACCCGTCGTATCACACGTACCTGGTTCAGTGGTACCACCACCCGTGCCCGCATTGAGATCACCAATTGGTAGAGCTGGCTGTTCAAACTTAAACGCAAACTCTTTACCACCAGAAATCACTGAGTAGTTAGCCGGACCAGAGATTGGTAGATAGTAAACCATATCAAGCTCGTAAGTGCCGCCCGCTGGCAAGTCTTTCCATGCTGGTAGAGAGAACGACACACGGTGCATTACGCCATCTAAGCCACCAATGTTGTTTGCTCGAGTATGTCCAGAAGCAATCACTTTCAAACCACCACCTGATTGGTCTTTCGCGTTGTCCGGCGCAGATACTGGGATATCGAATTGGAATTCAGTACCGCCAGGGATCGCTTGACCAGTGTTGTTCGTAAACGTGATTTTCGGGTTAATTGGGTAGTTTTGGTCGCCAACTTTGAAGCCGCCAACACTAACAGTAATGTCTACTGCTTCAGTTGGTGTTGGACCAGTCGCTACTTTGTTACCGTAAGGCGTCGCAGACTTAAACTTGTCGTAGATAGCTTTGGTCATAGTGTTACCCATGTGGTATTCACCATTACCCGCCGCACAAGCTTGTTCAGTGGCATCTACTGCCGTACGATTACCATTTGCATCCAGTACGTAACAGTTGTAGTCACCTGCTAGTTCCCAGAACATGATACCGCCGATCTCTTTATCGATAACGTAATCGGCTTTCACCTCGATAGAAGCTTTATCTTCCGTAGATAGGAATACGCTCTTCTCTGCGTTCCACAGCCAAGGTGCCACAGCAACGCTATCGTAATGACGAGTATAAGTACCAACAAACTTATCTGAAGGATCGTTGACAGGGTCAAGACCGTAAGCAGCTGCGTAAGAGCCCCAAATACCGCTTTCTAGGTTCTTAGCATGCCACATTGGGTTAGAACCAGCGCCCATTTCGTTTCCTTTAGGGTCGGTATCATGCCACATGTTGTCGATACCAATAGCGCCGTGACCACAGTTGTTCTTCTCACCTTCACCTGTGCCCGGTTGGCACTCTGCTTGGTTTGGTAGTGCCGCTCGGCCCCAAAGGCCATTTTCGCCACCAGTAACACCTTGCCAACCACGGGTGTAGTAAGGAACACCAATGTTGATACGACCTGCTGGCATAGAACCACGGAAGTAATGGTAAGCCCAGTCTGTGTTCAAGTAACCGATACCACCGTATGCAGCAGTACCGTATACGTTCCACTGCGCTAGCTCCGAGTCTTTACCTGTATCGAATAAAGCCGCGTTATGACCAACGTGATCATTCCAAGCCCCATGCAAGTCGTAAGACATGATGTTTACGTAGTCTAGGTACTTAGTTACATCGAAGGTTTCCATCCCACGTAGCAAGTAACCTGAAGATGGTGCTGCGATAGTCAGCATATAATGAATACCATCTTGTGCGGATGCCGCATCAAGTTTCTCACGCAATACTTTCATCAGCTCTTGGTAAGACGCCCATAAATACTGACGACGTGGTTCCATGAAGTCTTTGTCGTAAGGGTTACCAGCACCAGCCATTGACGTCGGGTATTCATAGTCGATATCCAGGCCATCGAACTTGTACTGACGCATCATTTCAACGGCAGAAGTTGCGAACTTCTCAATACCAGCATGATTAATAGAACCGTCCGCATTCGTCGTCATGGTGTAGAAGCCACCATCAGCTACACGATCGCCGTTCGTATCGAAGTGACCGCCCGTTTCAGCCCAACCACCAATCGAGATTAGCGTTTTAACATCATGTTTTTGCTTGTAAGTTGCTAGTGCACCAAAATGACCTTTAAAACCAAGAGCAGGATCTACCTCAACGCCTGGCCAAGTTTTACCTGTAGCAGGGTTGTTAGGATCATTAACGTCGCCAACGTTTACTTTGCCGTCAGAACCAATGCTCACAAACGCGTAGTTAATGTGAGTAAGTTGTTCCCAAGGAATGTCTTTAACAAGGTAAGTCGATTGTGGGTCGTCACCTGCTCGCCAACTGGTGAAGTAGCCGATTACACGACGTGGGTGATCAGCCCCCATTTTCTCACGGCCTTCTTCGTCATAAATAGAACAGTAAGGAACATCTACACCCGTTGTTTGATAAAGACCATCAGGACGACAATTAGATGTCACTGCGCCGCCGTTTACCGTTAACGTCGCAAGTGCAGAATCTGCTGTTGCTCCAGCATCATCGGTAGCTCTCGCATAAACACTTAATGAGCCAGCTTGTGAAGGGGTTACATCCAGCGTGTATGGCGCTGCTGTAGCAGTGCCAGCAAGTACACCTGCAACATAAAAATCAACTTTAGAAACGGTACCATCCGCATCCGTAGCATTTGCAGTCAGTGTGACGGAACCACCCAGGTCAATAGAGGTCGCAGAAAGCGCGACATCCACTGTCGGCGCTTCGTTACCAGGTTGCGCTGATGCCACAGTTAACGTCACAACACTTGCCGTACTAACGGCACCTGCATCGTCATAGGCCTTGGTAGAGAACTCGTGCTGTCCTTCAGTTGCTGTCCACGATGCAGCATACGGCGCAGACGTTGCCTGACCAACTAATATACCATCAACAAAGAACTCTACTTTGCTAACAGTCCCATCAGTATCTGCCGCATCTGCAGCTAGGTTAACAACATCACCCGCAGTCACAGAAGCCGACGCAGAAGGCGATGTCAGAGTAACCGTCGGGACTTCATTCTGAGGTGGATCAACCGGTCCAGCGCCATCACAAGCGCCAAGTGTTTCCCACTCGCCCCACTCACCAGATTGCGCTGGATTGTTGTTTTGCGTCCAGTAACGCGCTTTATAAGCATTACCTTCATGCTGAACTTGGTCGCCACCGTTATAAACTTTTGATGATTGCCAAGTTTCTAGAGGGGCACAGTCAACTGCTGCGTAGCTATTGAAGGCCATAAGACAAGAAGCGGTGAGTGTGCTTAGTGTGAACACGTTTTTCACTGCGTTGCCGTTTTTAAGGTGCATAATCGCTCTTCCTTAAGTTATTGTTAAAACAATACTAAATGCGCTAAACGAAGCGCATCTATACTTTTATTTCGACGTAAAATAACTTAAGTACAAGTTGGTGATTTCACACTATCTATTTACGAGTTTTCCACACCGCCTCGCAACAATCCACTAAATGATTGCAACAACGTACCTATTATTTGGCACCAGTAACTAATTTTATAACTCAAATAAATATGTCACTCGCAAATTAATAAAAAAGGTAAAAAAAGTCGCCATTTTGAAATAAAGATCACTAAGCCTTTGTTGACCTTGGCGTTTCATTAAAATGCCGCTTGTACTCGCGACTAAACTGTGATGGGCTCGTGTACCCGACCATTCTCGCTGCATCATTAACACGTCGCCCCTCTAACTGGATCAATTCGCGCGCTTTGTTAAGTCGAACTTTCTTAATATATTGCAGCGGAGATTCAAGCGTGACATTGCGAAATGCTTGATGGAAAGCAGACACACTCATGTTGGCTTCTTCAGCCAATGCTTGTACGTTCAACTGTTCATGATACGCTTGATGTACACGATTTAGTGCTTTAGCGACCCTCGCGTAAGAACCTTCTTGATGTGCTAGGTCAAATAAAACATACCCCTCTTTGCTCACCAAAGTACGATACACAATTTCCTCAAGAAGCAGCTCGCCAAGCATGATGACATCAAGCTCGTTACACATTGCTTTCATTAACCGCTTGCACGCATCCAACATACCTTCATTCATACGTACCGACTTAAGGCCGCAACGGGTTGCATCCAGACACTTATTACTGAATTTCTCAGCCTCTAATTTTTTAACGAGTTTATGAAGAAGCGTTGGCGAAATATCTATCGAAATGCCAAGTAAAGGCTCATTGTTTGTCGCAAACGCTTCGCACTCTAGTGGCATGGGAACCCCGACAACAAGGTAATCTTCGGGCCCATATTGCACTGGTGTATCACCAATATGAATATTCTTATGCCCTTGACCCAATACGATGATGCCGGACTGATAGACAAACGGCTGGCGATGATTCCCTTTGCTACTGCGATAAAACCATACGCCATCTATCGCTGTTTTCTTCATACCTTCTAGGTCATGCAGCCCCTGCTTTTCAACATATTGCTGCATGATATCTGCGAGAGTGTGCATTAGAGCGCTCCATCAATGACCAACGAGTTTGGTCTCTATTATCGTTTCGAGCACTATACTTCCTCTCGACATTAACTTTCTAGCTCAAGAGCATTAATTTTGTAGAAATAGGCAAATTATTTGCAGAAATCGACCTGTTAACGATCGTTAATCAGGACTAATATGCATGTATTCAATCTCCTTCACTGGAAGCAAGAGGGCTAATAATGAACTTTTCTTATGTAAACCCAACCAAGATTTTCTTTGGTCAAAAACAAATCGCTGCAATCAAAGAAGCTATCCCATCCGACCAAAAAGTTTTAGTGGTATACGGTGGTGGCTCCATCAAAAAAAATGGCGTGTACGACCAAGTAGCAGAAGCTCTTGAGGCACATGAATGGCTAGAGTTTTCAGGTGTTGAACCAAACCCAACCAAAGAAACACTCGATAAAGCAGTCGCAATGGTAAAAGAGCATGGCGTTGACTTTATTTTAGCGGTAGGTGGTGGTTCAGTCATCGATGGCTCCAAATACGTAGCAGCGGCATCAAAGTATGATGGTGATGGTTGGGATATCATGATTGGTAAGCACCAAGTCACTGAAGCGACGCCTCTAGCTGCAATTTTGACATTGCCAGCAACAGGCTCAGAGTCAAACATGGGCGCAGTTATCACTAAAAAAGAAACTCAAGACAAACTTCCGTTCATGTCTCCAGCAGTGCAGCCAAAATTTGCCGTGTTAGACCCAGATGTAATGAAAACACTGCCAGAACGCCAGCTTATCAACGGCATTGTTGACGCATGGGTGCACGTATGTGAGCAATACTTGACGCTTCCTACCGGTGCAATGGTTCAAGATGGTTACGCAGAAACACTGCTGAAAACTTTAAAAACACTCGGAGAACAGTTTGCGGAACGAGACGACGATATGTGGCGCGCAAACTTAATGTGGTCTGCTAACCAAGCATTGAATGGGTTAATTGGTAGTGGCGTTCCACAAGACTGGGCGACACATATGATCGGCCATGAATTAACGGCTCTATGGGGCGTTGATCATGCGCGTTCTCTTGCAATTGTCCAACCGTCGTTACTTCGTAACCAAATGCAGTTTAAGCGCCCTAAGTTAGAACAAATGGGTCGCAACGTATTTGGTCTTGAAGCAGGTGAGGATTTAGCAGAGCGCACAATCGAATCTATCGAAGCGTTTTATCATCAACTTGATGTCGCAACTAAGCTCGAAAACTATGGTGAGAGCCGTGAACAAGCTATCGATGCCATCATTGATCAACTAAACAAACACGGCATGACTGTTTTAGGTGAAAACCAGGCGATCACACTTGAACGTAGCCGAGAAATCTTAGAGTTAGCTGTCTCATAACTGCAACAATTCTTCACTGCCCTTCCTAGGGTTTAACGGTATTGTGACTTAACAGTCACAATACCGTTTTTTTATGCTATTTTGTAAGCCACATCACGTTCAAAACGAGGAGGCTTCTAAAAACAACGATTCCCTCCAGACAAAAAATCGGCCGTGTTGGTTAGTAAAGAGACAACTGTCCAGCTTTACACAAATAAAAATAATTGAGATCAAAGAACGAGTTAACTCGTTAATTAAGTTTTGATTTGTTGTAGTGATGTACTACATAATTTTGTCTGTTCGAGAAAACACTTTATGTGGCTAGTTGTTGTCGTATTAGCATTCATACATATCATCAGTATCCGTAAAGGCTCTAAATGGCTCTTTTACGTTTCTAAACCATTACCAGTGCTCTGTATGCTTGGTATTTTAATTCAGTCCCCGGCTTACCCAATGCCATATGCGCATTGGATTTTGATTGGCTTATCGCTCTCGTTGCTTGGTGACGTGTTATTAATGCTCCCTAGAGACAAGTTCATTACAGGATTAGTGCTCTTTTGCTCTGCCCATCTCTCCTATAGTTATGGTTTTGCCATCATGTCAGCGTGGCATTTTACACCTTGGCTCCCAATTGCCTTGTTCGGACTCGGTATATGCGTCTACTGGTTGTTCCGACCGGATCTCGGTAAAGAAAAACGGCCAGTTGCTAGTTATATATTGGTACTGATGACTATGTGCTGGGCTTCGATCGAGTATTATTTGAGTGGGAAAACACAATCCTCCTCTTTTGCAGTGCTCGGAAGCTTTATCTTTATTATCTCTGGCATCGTATTGGCTTTCGAACGCTTTGGAGGACGGTCAATATTTTCACGACAAGTTGTCATGGTGACCTACTATTCTGCACAGACACTAATGGTTATGTCTGTTGTTGCGATTGTTGTTCGTTATCCGTATCTCGTTGAACTGAGTTAGTCATACTCTAGACTGCACCAACATTAAAGAAACATGGATGTATCTTGTAATCGATCTGAATAGAGTCTTAAAATCATCGCCTAAACATTAGCTTATTCTTAATGAAATTATGCGCACAACTTGCTATTGTAAAAGGATATTTTTCCGTTATAGCGTGCCCCTTTGAAAGAGAATACTCCCGTCGTTGAGTTTAGCGACGTAAACAAGTGGTATGGCGATTACCACGCTCTAAAAGACATCAACTTCTCCGTGCATTCTGGCGAGATCGTCGTGGTGTGTGGCCCTTCAGGTTCCGGAAAATCAACGCTCATTCGTTGCATCAATCATCTTGAATCGATTCAAGAAGGCCAACTTCATGTGTTCGACCAGCCTTCTCATGCAAAATCCCTTAAGCCCGGCAAAATCGGCATGGTGTTCCAGCACTTCCACCTTTTTCCTCATTTAACTGTACTGGAAAACCTTACCTTAGCGCCGATTCGCACACTCAAATTGTCAAAACAAGAAGCTGAAAAACGCGCACGGCATTACCTCAAGCGCGTCAATATTGAAGAACAAGCGAGCAAATACCCCATCCAGCTTTCCGGCGGTCAGCAGCAGCGCGTCGCGATTGCCCGTTCCTTATGTATGGAACCGGACTTACTCCTTTTTGACGAACCGACTTCGGCGCTTGACCCGGAAATGATCAACGAAGTGTTGGATGTCATGGTTGAACTGGCTCAAAGTGGAATGACGATGATTTGCGTCACGCACGAAATGGGATTTGCCAAAAAAGTAGCGAACCGCGTGGTATTTATGGATGAAGGCCAAATCGTGGAAATGAACTCACCGATCGCCTTATTTGAAACACCACAGCATCCACGAACCCAAGCATTTTTGAACCAAATTTTAAGTTACTGATGATAGTTCGCGTAATCAAACCCGTCCTTCAAGCTTTGCTGCAAATGATGCTCCTCTTCATCGCGATTGTGTGGGTGTTGGACTCTGGTGCCGCTGCTATGGGCTATCAATGGCAGTGGGAACGCGTACCTGATTACATCGCTTTTTATGAAGATGGGGAATGGTGGCCAGCAGAACTTATCGATGGGTTATTGGTCACGCTAAACATCTCGGGTATTAGTCTATTCTTCACCTTAGTGTTGGGGTTGGTCACCGCGTTACTAAGGCTTAGCGATTCGAAAGTCGGCAATGTTATTGGCACCACTTATGTCGAGGTAATACGCAACACGCCGTTGTTGGTGCAAATCTATTTGCTCTACTTCGTGTTTGGCCCCGTGATTGGTTTGGACCGATTCAGTACCGCCGTTTTGGCATTGTCCCTTTTCCAAGGTGCTTACACTGCAGAAATATTCCGCGCAGGTTTAAACAGTATTCCTAAAGGGCAATTCGAAGCAGCACAAACACTCGGGTTATCACCGTTTTACACTTACAAAGACGTAATTTTGCCCCAGGTTTTACAGCGCACATTACAGCCATTGACCAATGAAGTGGTTTCTTTGATCAAAAACTCTTCCATTGTAAGCGTGATGGCGATTTTTGATTTAACAACACAGGCACGCAACATCGTCTCAGAGACGGCGATGCCGTTCGAAATTTGGTTTACCGTGGCAGCAATTTATCTTGCTCTCACTCTGTCACTTTCTGGCTTGTCTGCATGGCTAGAACACAAACTCGGAGCCAGTTGGCGCAAATTATAAGGAGATAACATGAAGTTATTCAAAGCGACCATTACTGCATTATTAGGGCTAGCCATAGCTATGCCTACAATCGCGAAAGAAGATGTCGCCACACCCAATGTAGATCAAATCAAAGAACGAGGAACTTTGCGCGTTGGTATGTCAACATTTGTACCTTGGGCAATGCGTAACAAGCAAGGTGAGTTAATCGGTTTTGAAATCGATGTTGCCAAACGCTTAGCACAAGATTCAGGTTTGAAAGTGGAATTCGTACCGACTGCGTGGGATGGCATTATTCCCGCACTACTGGCGAAAAAGTTCGACGTGATCATTGGTGGCATGTCTGTTACGCCTGAACGTTCCAAAAGCGTCTTGTTTACTGCGCCCTACTCGCACTCAGGCGTTCAAGTAGCAGCAAACAAAGAACTCGCCTCTGGTTTTAGCGAATTTTCGGATTTTGACTCACGACGCGTAAAAATTGCGGCTCGTCGCGGCGCATTCACCGTTCAAGTAGCCAGAGAAACCTTCCCGAAAGCGAAGATCCTGCAATTTGATGACGACGCGCAAGCGTTCCAAGAGGTGCTGAATGGTAACGCCCACGCGGTCATTGCTTCTAGCCCAAAACCAGAACATGAGACAGTGAAACACAGCGACAAACTATTCCTTCCATTCTCTGAGCGACTATCACAAGGTAACGAAGCCTTTGCAGTTCGCTTGGGGGAAGAGGATAAAAAGGCCTTTTTCAATAAATGGATTGAAGCAAGAACCCAAGATGGATGGTTAAAACAACGTTATGAATACTGGTTCTCGACATTAGATTGGCAAGATCAAGTCGCGCAAGGCCAGTAATCTAAATGGCTCGTGGACGCCGCGAGCCTATACTCTCCAATCATCCATTTTACTTTTCCATAACTTATCGGAGTCAAATTTTTGGGCGAACACACTACCACTCGCACAGCACCCGCGAAATCCAGCACAGGCTACCTTTTACCGCAATTAAACACACTAGACTGGGTACTACTTGTTATGTGCGGTATCGGTGGTGTTTGGCTGTACCATCGGTCCGCTGTTGGTGTGCATTATTTGTGGCAGTGGAAAGAGGCGCTTGAATTACTTTTCACGCCTAGAGCAGATGGTGGTTTGCCCTACTTCTTCCAAGGTTTGATTTCGACGTTAAGGCTCAGTATTTGGGGCATCAGCTTCGCATTAGTGTTTGGCACTTTGTTAGGCTTAGCACGCTTCTCTCGTTCCGTTTGGTTGCGCACACCTGCCAATGCGTTTATCCAGTTAGTGAGAAACATCCCTCCGTTGGTGTTTGTTTTTATTTTCTACTTTTTCATTTCTAACCAATTGATCCCGTTGCTCGGTTTGGAAGATCTTCTACGAAACTACAACGGCGAACCAAATGCGCTACAGCGCTTTCTGTTTGGGCCTTCGAACCTTTGGGAAAACCTTGCCTCTGGCGTGTTATGTGTCGGCTTACTCTCTTCTGCCTACATTGCAGAAGTTGTGCGCGGTGGTTTACAAAGTATCGACCAAGGTCAGTGGGAGGCGGCTGACTCATTGGGCTTGTCTCGGTGGGTGAAATACCGATTTGTTATCGCGCCACAGGTGCTTAAATCAATAACACCTGCACTTGCCGGTCAAACCATCTCTTTGGTGAAAGACACCTCTATTGTTTCACTGATTTCGATACAAGAAATGACGTTTGTTGGGACAGAGATGGCAAATTCATCAGGGTATATATTTGAAATTTGGTTGATTGTCGGCCTCGCTTACTTCTTAATTTGTTTTGGTCTGTCACTTATTTTTCGCCATATTGAAGCAAAATCGGAAGCCATTTCAAATTAACTCAACCGCATATGTAATTAGGCACATTTGATTCTTCAAATCAGAATTGCACCCTGTTACATTGGCAAGATGCTAAATTTTCGGCGTTTTTCATGGAGTTAAAGAATCAATCCGACTACGAGCGATACATAAAACAAGATAATCTTGGTGAATATTACGTAGTTCTCAATCAATTCACTTTTCACAGTGTTTATCAGCCAATTTTTGATAGACGCCAACGTATTATTGGTATGGAAGCCTTACTGCGTATTCGTGGCATTGATGGTTCCCTAATTCGTCCTGACGTGTTTCTGGCCAATAATGCTCTTGATCCCTACTTTCGCTTATGTGTAGAGTTTTTATCCAGAGCAATGCACATTCGAAATTTTGCACGCTATTTCGCAGGGACACCGATCAAACTGTTTCTTAACGTCATGCCTCAAACGCTACTCACGCTAACCAAAGACATGGGCTTTAAAGATAACGGCCTGCTTTACAAACGCCTTTCCGAACTTGGTATGAGCCCATCAGACGTAGTTTTTGAAGTAGTCGAAGAGTCATGCGGAAATACGGATTTATTAATCAAAGCCGTACAGTTAATGAAAGCGAATGGTTTTATCTTTGCTATCGATGATTTTGGCGCCCAACATTCTGATATCGCACGTGTTCAGCAGCTCTGCCCTGACATCATCAAAATCGATCGTTCCTATTTGCTAGACTACTGCGCCGGAGAAACCTTTTCCATACATAGCGCCGTTGATCTAGCGGATCATATGGGAGCAAAAGTCATTATAGAAGGGGTTGAAGAAGACGTGCAACTACAAGCTATGTATCAACTTAATTTGGATTATTACCAAGGCTTTTACTTAGGAAAGCCTTGTGCCATTCATCACTGGACAGATAGCCTAAACATCGAGACGACAGTGCATTAACACTACCCACTTACAGCACAGTGAAACCAAAAAAGCGCCGATATAATATGCTCGGCGCTTTTTAGTTTTACTCAGATGTCACTTATTTAGTTAAGCGTTCATTTCCCTAGAAAAAATCAATAGAGTTACGTCCGCTCTTCGGATCACGAGTGGCTTGCGGTTTGTCTTCTTTTTTGCCTTTCTTAGCAGACTGAGACAACGCTTCTTTCTGCGCTTTACGCTCTTTATGTGCCGCTTTACGGCCTGTTGATTTAGGCCCAGAGGCTTTGGGTGACTTACTTTGACGAGACTTATCTTTACGAGAAGACTGTGCTTCTTTTTTCGCTTTCTTTTCTGCTTTTTGCTCTGCCGTTTCAGGTTCGGTTACTGGCGCATCGCAAACCACAACATAATATTCCTGGTTAAACTCAAAAAAGTCACCATCATACATCTTGCGGCGCTTACGTGTTTCTAGTTCACCATTCACCGCGACGTAGCCTTCCTCGATGATATGTTTTGCTTCGCCGCCACCGCTGACCAAGTTTGCGATTTTAAAAAGCTTGTACAGTTCGATTGGATGCGCATCAACATCGATGCCAATCGCTTCGATCTCAATCTCTTCGCCTTCTAAATACTCTTCGTGGTCGTAATCTTGGGTCATGTTACTTACTCTTACTATTTGATGCCCTGAAGTTTAAACGCAATGCTTAAAAATAGAAACCTCTGGCGATGTTCAATCACCGATTCGCCTTGGCATTTGAGCACCTCTTAACCCATTTAACTTGTCGCTCGTTAGCTTGTATACCGATGCGTAGCTCAAACGAAGCTGCAATTACGCAACCTGAAGGTATATACTCTCTAAGTTATTGTTGAAAAGAGCGAATACTTTGTCTCAACCAAGTAGAATTACCTTTGTCACTGCGAACTTGTTTAATTTTGTCGCACCGCCTAACGCCTACTATGATTTCGAGAACATATACTCGTTAGAGCAATGGCGAGACAAACTTTCGTGGACGCAACGTCAAGTTGAAAAACTGGAAGGCGACGTGATTGGCTTACAAGAAGTGTTCAGTATCGAGAAGACCCAGGAATTTTTTTCAACCATCGGCTACCCCTACTTTGAGACCGTTGACACCCCACATGTTGAGGATGAGTACATTTACTCAAGCCCTGTTGTGGCAATCGCCTCTCGGTTTCCAATAGAAAAAGTACAAGCGGTAGAGTTTGACTTAGCAACGCTTGAGCCTTTTGGAGTAAGTGTTGCTCCAGAGTTCAGTCGCAAACCCATCTATGCCCAAGTAATACATCCTGTACTTGGTCATATCGCCGTTTACGTAACGCACCTGAAATCTCAACGCCCGGCCGACTCAGAACAACCAGAAACGTCCAGCACGATTATTGGGCGCTGGTTATCCACCCAGCAAAGAGGCTGGGAAGCATCGATGTTAAGAGACGCGATGCAAAAGAGGTATCGAAAAGAACCAATGCCGACAGTGTTAATGGGCGATATGAATCAACCTATCACTCCTATCAGCGTTAACAGCGCATTGGTATCCAATACTGGTGACAGCGTCACTGAATTACAACTCAAAGATGGTTGGTTATTGCAAAGTGACACCCTGAAGGATGAACGCCCAGCCACGCACTATCATTTTTCCACTGGGAATGTACTCGACTATATCTTGCTCTCACAAGAGTTTGACACCTTATCAGATATATCGGTTGCCGAGGTTGTTGACTATCAGGTGTCTAACCAACATCTGATCAACCCGATTTATGACAGAGATAAAAACGCCAGCGACCACGCATTTGTGGCGCTGACGGCTGAAGTAAAGCTTTGAGCAACCTATTTAGTTACTTAGTGACGTTTCACAATTTTACGCGGGATAAGTTCTACGCCAGGCTTGTAACGCTTAGCGGAAGCGTTGAGTGCTAACTCCATTGCGCTGTCCGCGATCAACTCAAACTGTTGAGGCAAAGAGTTGATTTTCACAGGCAAGAAGTCCAGCAGTCGATTATCACCAAATGTCGCTAAACGCACCTTTCCCATCAGTTCTGGTTTTTCTAGCATTACATCCAACACACCTTCTAACAGTGTGTATGACGTTGTAACAATGGCATCTGGCAATGCGTTCTCTGTTAACCAACTCTCTAAGACTTTCTTGCCTTCTTCCCGGGAGAAGTGTTGTCCATAACCCACTGTTGCCGTTTTACCACCTTGTTGAGAAGCAGATAGAAAACCGAGCTCACGCTCTTTTGAGACTTGAAGATCTTGCAATGCACCGATTAAGCCAATGGACTTAATATCCTCTGACAGTACTGACTGAGTGAGTTCAAGTGCGGCATCAAAATCTTCGCTGATGACACAACAAAAGTGCTCATCATCCATTGGACGGTCTAGCGCGATAACTGGCGTACCAGAATTTTGCAACTTAAGATAATACTCGTTTGCAGTGGGCATACCACTTGCCACAAACAACGCATCAATACGACGACTGACTAATGCTTCCGCCACCTTTTGCTCTGTATCAGGATCATCATCAGAGCAGCCAATCAAAATTTGGTACCCCGCTTTCCGAGAGTTTTGCTCTATCAGCTTTGCAAGACGCGCATAACTGGTGTTCTCTAAGTCTGGGATGATAAGCCCAAATGAGCGTGAATTACCTGCCCGCAAGGAAGACGCCGCATGATCTGGCTTATAATTGTACTCATCTACAACGGCCATCACCTTTTTCTGAGTCTTCTCGCTGATGCGGTATTTCTGCGCTTTTCCATTAATCACATAGCTTGCAGTTGTCTTAGAAACACCCGCTAATTTGGCTATTTCATCCAGTGTCATATTCTAAACCTTATTCTGTGCGCGCGATCATATTAATACATCAACGATCTTTCGATAAGTTGAATTATAAGCTGAACCGATTCAGTATAAAAGCTGAAAGGATTCAGCAAAACTTAAAAATTGACGTAAATCACCCGAACACGCAACAAACCAATTTGTGAGCTAGGCTATAGGACAGCGGCAAAGGCTCGTTTGTTAACGTCAGTTTTTAAAACAGTTTTTCTGAGTCTTTTAAAAAATTTACCAACAAGCCGAATCGATTTAGCTTGAAAGATAAAAGGTTTGAGGAGTGATAAGCGCTCAGAAGAAGCGGCGTTCAACTTCTCACACAGAATACATTTTTAAATTGATACCTTAAGGCTGGAGAAGCACCATGCTTAAGCTAAATAAGAACGACATTACCCTCTCGCAATCAGCGACAGATAAGTTTGAAGCAATAAAGAGTATTGCTCATAGCCTGACTGATAAAGGCCTAGTTGAACGCGGTTACGTTGAAGGCATGCTAAACCGTGAAAACCAAAACTCTACGTTTTTGGGGAACGGTATCGCCATCCCGCACGGTACAACCGACACTCGTGCAATGGTGAAAACAACGGGTGTTGCTGTGCATCACTTCCCACAAGGTGTCGACTGGGGTGATGGCAATACTGTGTTCGTCGCTATCGGTATCGCAGCTAAATCTGATGAACACCTTGGCATTCTTAAACAGCTCACCAAAGTGCTAGGCGCAGATGGCGTAGAAGAGCGTCTGCGTAATGCAAAAAATGAAGACGAAATCATCGCCCTACTGCACGGTGATGTTCAGCTTGAAGCAGACTTTGACGCTTCTTTAATTCAACTGATGTTCCCTGCGAGCGACATGCTACAGATGAGTGCTGTTGCAGGTGGTCTGTTGAAAAATACGGGATGTGCTGATAACGAATTCGTTGCCGATCTCGTTACCAAACAACCAACTCACTTAGGTAATGGCCTGTGGTTAATTGGCAGTGACAAACATGTCACTCGCACAGGTGTGTCATTTGTCTCGACGGCAAACGACTGCGAATATGAAGGTCAAAAAGTGCGTGCACTTTTCGCGTTCGCAGCATGTAACAATGCTCACCAACCTATCCTAAAAACGCTTTCTAATATCGTGTTTAACAATGAACACGGCAAGCTTTTAGATGCATCAGTAGAACAGATTCTTGCTTTGTTCAAAGGTGAAGAAGTCACAGCCGCATCTTCAGAAGAAGGCAATACCGCTGTATTTAAAATCAAAAACTCTCACGGCCTACATGCTCGTCCGGGGGCAATGTTAGTCGCAGAAGCGAAAAAGTTTGAATCCACTATACGTGTTGCCAACCTAGACGGAGATGGAAAAGCAGTAAACGCGAAGAGCCTAATGAAAGTTATCGCGCTGGGCGTTAAGCACGGTCACCAACTTCAATTTACAGCAGAAGGCCCTGATGCCCCGCAAGCCTTGGAGTCTATCGGAAATGCAATCGCTTCTGGCCTTGGTGAAGGTTAAGGATCCGATATGACAAACAAAACAAATAAGGTTGTCACTATTACGCTCAACCCGGCATTGGATTTAACAGGTTCAGTAAATGAACTAAACGTTGGTTCCGTGAGCTTAGTACAGCAAAGCAATCTCCACGCTGCAGGTAAAGGTGTCAACGTAGCAAAAGTGTTGAGCGATTTAGGCGCAGATGTCACGGTTACCGGCTTTCTTGGTAAAGATAACCCAGAGCTATTTCATCAGCTTTTCAATGACATCGGCGTTAAGAATGAGTTTGTAGAAGTACAAGGTGCCACTCGTATCAACGTTAAGCTAGTTGAGGCCAATGGCAACGTTAGTGACATTAACTTCCCTGGTGTTCAAGTAACGGCTGACGAAATTACTCGCTTTGAGGAGACACTATTTCGTCTAGCGGAGACGCATGATTACTTTGTACTTGCAGGTAGCTTACCTGGAGGCGTAACCGCCGAACAATGCGCTGCATGGATAGAAGCACTGCATCAACAAGGCAAAAAGGTGTTGTTCGACAGTAGCAAAGCCGCATTGAAGTCAGGTATTGATGCTCACCCATGGTTAATTAAACCTAACGATGAAGAACTTGGTGATTTTGTTGGCGAACATCTAGCAACACCTGAACAGTGCCAAGCTGCAGCGCAAACACTGAGCGACAAAGGCATAGAAAACATCGTGGTTTCTATGGGACCTGACGGTGTTATGTGGCTCAACCAAGGCGAATGGCTTAGTGCAAAACCGCCTCGAATGCATGTCGTGAGCACCGTTGGCGCAGGCGATACGCTGGTCGCTGGCTTGTGTTGGGGCCACATGCAACTGATGCCGAAAAACGATTTATTGCGCTTCGCTACGGCACTTTCTGCTTTGGCAGTTAGTCAAGTTGGCGTAGGGCTAACCAGTCAGGAAGAACTGGAAAATATCAAGCGACAAACTGAAGTTAGCGCGCTTTACCCTATTACAAACTTAGAACAAAACTAAGGAACAGAAGGTTATCGTATGAATATTGCCATTATTACTGCCTGTCCGAGCGGTGTAGCAAATAGCATCCTTGCGGCAGGATTACTAGAACAAGCCGCCGCAAAATTAAACTGGAATGCCAAAATAGAATGTCAATCAAGTGTGGTTGAACCAACACTATTGACGGAAGCTGACGTTGAACAAGCCGAAGTCATTGTCATTGCGGCAAATACTAGCGTCGACACTTCTCGTTTTGTAGGAAAAAAGGTTTACCAAGCGGAAATTAGCGAAATAGCAAAAGACGCAACTGTGTTTCTCCAGCAAGCGGTTGAAAACGCCACTTTACTTGAAAAAGCAACCACACTTGCAGCCCCTATCGCTGCTGAAGCAACATCAGCATCAAAGAAGATTGTTGCAATCACGGCATGCCCTACTGGCGTTGCGCATACCTTTATGGCTGCAGAAGCTTTAGAAGAAGAAGGCAAGCGTCGTGGCCATCAAATCAAGGTGGAAACTCGTGGTTCAGTTGGCGCTAAAAACCAACTGACTGAGCAAGAAATTGCAGACGCCGATCTGGTGATCATTGCTGCGGATATTGAAGTGCCACTTGATCGCTTTAACGGCAAAAAGATGTACCGCACGAAAACAGGTCCAGCTCTGAAGAAAACAGCCGAAGAGATGGACAAAGCATTCGAGCAAGCCACTGTGTATCAACATTCTGGTTCAGCTAACTCTTCATCTTCCACCGAAGAGAAAAAAGGCGCTTACAAACACCTGATGACGGGTGTTTCGCACATGCTTCCTGTTGTCGTTGCAGGTGGTTTGATCATCGCACTATCTTTCGTGTTCGGTATTGAAGCATTTAAAGAAGAAGGCACACTAGCGGCAGCCTTGATGAACATTGGTGGTGGCTCTGCATTCGCATTGATGATTCCTGTACTTGCTGGCTATATTGCGTTTTCAATCGCTGACCGTCCTGGTCTGGCTCCTGGTCTTGTTGGTGGTATGCTAGCAAGTTCAACGGGTGCTGGTTTCCTAGGTGGTATCGCAGCTGGCTTCATTGCCGGTTACGCAGCGAAACTCCTCGCAGATAAGGTGAAACTGCCACAATCGATGGAGGCGCTTAAACCGATTCTGATCATTCCATTTGTGGCAACATTGTTCACCGGACTTGTCATGATCTACATCGTAGGCGGCCCAGTTTCAGGCATCATGAACGGCCTGACTGACTTCCTAAACAACATGGGATCTGACAGTGCAGTACTACTGGGTATTATCCTTGGCGCAATGATGTGTTTCGACCTAGGAGGCCCGGTAAACAAAGCCGCTTACGCATTTGGTGTTGGCCTTTTGGCTTCACAAACTTACGCACCAATGGCGGCAATCATGGCCGCAGGTATGGTTCCTGCGCTAGGTATGGGTTTAGCGACCTTCATTGCGAAGAACAAATTTGAACAAAATGAACGTGAGGCTGGTAAAGCATCATTTGTCTTGGGCCTGTGTTTCATCTCTGAAGGCGCAATTCCATTTGCTGCGAAAGATCCAATGCGCGTGATTCCATCTTGTATGGCAGGTGGCGCGCTTACTGGTGCCCTATCGATGCTATTCGGTGCGAAATTAATGGCACCACACGGCGGTCTATTCGTGTTGCTAATTCCTAACGCAATTTCACCAGTATTAATGTATTTAGTGGCTATTGCAGCAGGTACAGCGGTAACTGGCTTTACTTACGCATTCTTAAAAAGCAAAGCAGAAGCGAAACAAGAAGTCGCAGCTTAATTAGAGCGACTCCGGTTAACAATGCCACCCTCGAAGTTGGCATTTAGCACCTCCCTTTAATTCCGGTTAAGGGAGGTGTTTTTTATTCCACAGCCGGAACGGCTACAATGTCTACTTCCCCACTGCTCATATCCACCGTTGCTTGATAAGCGCTATGCGGGTCACCGTAGTGCTTGAAGGTAAAGTGGTAAACGTTAGCTGGCGTCCACAAGGTTTTTGATTCTGCGGGCAGAATGTCATAGCCGTCTTGCTGATAAAGCTCTGTCGCCATTACATTTGCGATTGCCGCCTGCTGGTTAGCGTCTCGATCCACCTTTGGCTCTAGTGACGGGTTACTTGGATAAGACTCACCGTTGTAACTCATGAGTCGATATGAGCCATTACTCCAAACGATAAAGTCCTGCCAACCATTACTGTAACTGTTGGCTAGTACAATAGGCGTGCGAGTTACCGACATTCGATTAATAACGTTTCCCTCATTATCAAACATATATGCAGAGCAGCCACCACTACCACAGAAATAGCGATCTTGAAGCAACACTATGTGTTCTGTCTTTCCGTCGCTGTTTAGGTCGGCGCTACCCGATAGATAACGTAGATTGTCTTGCTCGAGCGACAACCCTTCAGGGGCTAAAACCTTACTATCAATCCAACTGGAAATGACTTCAGCACTAACACTGTTGATTTTAGGGGCAGGTTGTTTGGTTTCTGTCGGCATGCTATCCGTCGCGGTGCAGCCAACCAAGGTGAAAGAACCAACGAAGAAGAGTCCGTTTAATATGCGCTTATTCATGTAATCTCAATCTTTGATGTGTCGTTACATCAGTATACGCATGATTTGCATTGTAATCGTAAGAAAATCATTAAAATCAAGCAAATGAATGGTTTGGTATATATTAGTAAGATCAAAAAAGCCCCGAAGAAAACCTTCAGGGCTAGGCAGGAAGCTGGCAAATAGCCAGGAGTCCCTATGCAGTGGTCGGTTTTACCCTAAACAGAATTGCAAACATCACTGGTACCACTATCAGTGTCAGTACAGTAGCAAAACCAAGACCTGCCATAATCGTTATTGCCATCGAGCCAAAGAAGGCGTCGAAGACCAGTGGAATCATCCCCAAGATAGTTGTTAGCGCAGCCATACTTACCGGACGAACGCGGCTTATCGCACTATCAACAATCGCGAGGTAAGGATCTTTACCTGACTCCAACTCAAGGTTAATTTGGTCAAGCAACACAATACCGTTTTTCAAAATCATGCCACTTAGGCTTAACAAACCAAGGAATGCTGTAAAACTGAACGGCATGTTCGTGGTAAGCAAACCAAAAGCAACGCCAATGATCGCTAACGGAACGGTGAACCAAATTACCAACGGCTTTTTGATTGAGTTAAACAATAAAATAGTAATGATGAACATCAACAAGTAACCCATCGGCAATGAACCGAATAGGCCTTCTTGTGCATCTTTGGATGATTCGTACTCACCACCCCATGTGATTTCGTATCCTTCTGGAACATGCAATGCCATCACTTTAGGCTGTACACGAGCAAATAAGCTTGCTGCCGTGTCGTCACTCAACACATCATGGTCCGCGAGAACGGTTAACGTACGCTTACGGTCACGACGCTGAATTAGCGGCTCACTCCAATCCAGTTGAACGCCATCAATCACTTGATCAACCGGAATATACGTTTGCAACGAAGGACTCCAAATGGTCACGTTTTGTAGTGATTCAAAATCTACGCGTTCTTCTTCAGGAAGACGTGTCATAATTGGCAACGTATGTGTACCATCACGCAAGTAACCTAAGGTGCTACCACCAAACGCCATTTGCAGTGTGCTTGAAAGATCTTCTTTCGAAATACCTAAGCGACGAGCTTTAGACTCATTGAAAGCGGGTACAAGTTCCTTGGTGCGCTCTCGCCAATCGTGACGAATGTTTCGAGCACCAGGGTCGGTATGAAGGATGTCTTCAACTTGCACCGCCAAGTCACGTAAAACTTGTGGTTCAGGGCCAGTAATACGCGCTTCGATCTTAGACGCTGGTGATGGACCAAATTCCATCAATTTAAACTGGAACGTAGGCGCATCAAATGTTTTCGCCAGATTCGCATCTAACTTATGCAGCAAACCAAACATTTTCTCACGATCAGTCGCGCGAACTTGGAACTGAGCGTACGCTTCGTAACTTTTTTCTGGTTGATAGGTTAAAGCAAAACGCTGTAGGCCCTGCCCAATCGAAGCAGAAACAAAGTCAATATCATCTTGCTGACGAATGTAGCTTTCGACCTCTTCAGCTTTTTTGATCGTTTCACGGATGTCACTACCCTCTGGCATCCACATATCCACGTAGAACATCGGCGTATTCGATGGTGGGAAGAACTGCTGTTTTACATTACCAAATGCCACGACAGCACCCACTAATAGCGCCACCATGCCAGCAACGGTAAGCCAGCGGAATCGCAATGCAAATTTCAGCGATGCCCCAAATACGACAAACAACCAGCCTTTATAAGGATCATCTTCGCTAGTACCTTGCTCTTTGTTTTCCTCTTTCAACAAAAGATCGGCAAGGAAAGGCGTCAGTGTAATAGCGGTAATCCAGCTTAAAAATAGTGAGAAACACAGCACCCAGAATAGAGAGCCCATGAACTCACCTGTCGCATCTTGCGACAAGCCGATAGGTGCAAAAGCCGTAATTGCAATAACAGTTGCGCCCAGCAAAGGCCATTGTGTTTGCTTTACAATATCGACAGCCGCTTGAACTTTGGTACGCCCTTTCTTTAGGCCAACCAATATGCCTTCCACGACAACAATCGCGTTATCAACCAGCATACCCAAGGCAATAATTAACGCGCCAAGAGAAATACGATGCAGTTCGATGTTGTTGTAATTCATCAAAATGAAGGTACCAAATACCGTCAATAACAACACAACTCCAATGATGACACCACTGCGTAAACCCATAGTAAACAGCAACACAATGATTACGATCGCCACTGCCTCCGCTAGACTAATTACAAACGCTTTAACAGATTCATCCACCTCATTGGCTTGGTTGTAAAAGTAGTTCATATCGATGCCAGCAGGCTTGATAGACTCAAGGCTCGCGAGCTCCGCATCCAAACGTTCACCAACCTCAACCACGTTCACACCCGATGCAAACGAGATACCGATATTAATCGCTTTTTGACCGTTAAAGAGTACGACGTTGCTTGGCTTCTCTTGAATACCGCGAGAAATCGTTGCTACGTCTTTTAGACGAATTAGATTTCCTGTGTCACGGCCATGAATGATCAGATTTTCTAGTGCTTCTACAGTGTTTAAGGTGCCGCTTGGGCGAATAACAAGGCTTTCGCCATTGACCATCACTTCACCTGCTGAAACCACATTGTTTTGCTGGTTCAACAAGCTCGAAACCACATTCATGTCTAAGTTCAGTGCAGCAAGGCGATCAAGTGAGATCTCAACGAATAGCATTTCTTGCTGATCGCCCGTGATGTCTACCTTACCAACACCATCAACAAGCTCGATTTCACGGGTCAGGTAATCCGCATAACGTTTCAGCTCTACATAGTCGTAATCGTCACCAGTGAGCATTAACATCACGCCATAAACGTCACCGAAATCATCAATGACCTGTAAAGACTGAACACCTTGAGGCAATGATGGTCGTAAATCATTAATTTTACGGCGCATTTCATCCCAAATTTGCGGCAGTTCATCAGGACCATAGTCCATTTCCATGCTCACCGTTATTTGAGACATACCATTAGAAGACGTAGAGGTAATTTTGTCGATATAAGGGAGTTTTCGAATCTCTTTTTCTAGAGGATACGTCAGCTCTTCTTCAACTTCTTTTGACGTCGCGCCAGGGTATGTTGAGATGATCATGGCATCTTTGATCGTAAATGCCGGGTCTTCTAATCGTCCAAGCTCCAAAAATGACGTTAAACCACCAACAGCAAGGATAATAATGAACAACCAGCTGATGACTTTGTTTTTTATTGAATACTCAGCAATGTTCATTATTGGTTATTCTCCACAACATCCACATGTTTACCTTCGCGTAATTTACGCAGATTTGAATTAATCAGAATATCGCCCTGGCTAACACCTGACGACACAATGGCTCCATTGCCATTCACTTGAGAAATCATGACAGGCACTCGTGTGACAATGTCACCTTCTTTTTTCCACACAAAGAACTCATTCCCTTCACTGCCTGCTTGAAGCGCCGTGACAGGAACACTGTAACCATCAATAGAGGTAATGCCCGCCTTCACCATATCGACCAAAACGCTTACGCTGGTTCCCGGCAATATCTCTGTTTTTGGCTGTGGCATCGTCAAGTACATTTCGTAGGTTTGAGTTTCAGCGTTGGGTTCACTTGTGTGCTCTAAATAGTCCAAAGCAAATCTGCCATCGATTCCGGAGAAGGTTGCTCTAGGCTTGTAGCTCATGCTGTCTGAGTTTGGGTCTACCATCGCTAAAACATTGTCAGAAAGCTCAATGCGCACGTAAACCAAATCGTTTTGGTATAGGTTTAACACGGGTTCACCAATTGCCACACGCTCAAAACGTTCTTTGAAAACATCGGATACTTTACCGGCGAACGGGGCGAATAAACGGGTGTAATTCAATTGATTGGTCGCGTTATAGAAAGTAGCCTCAGCTAGCTCTTTATTGGCGGTTAGCTCATCAAGTTCCGCTTTTGAAATCATTTGACGTGCATGCAAGTCTTCACCGCGTTTAAGCTGACGAATTGCAAGTGTGTATTGTGCTTCTGCGTCATTCACGGCTTGCTTCTCTTTGCTATCATCTAGCTTTGCGATCATTTGCCCCTGCTTAACAACGTCACCCGCTTTAACCAATACGTGCTGAACTTCCCCAGCGCGGCGAAATGCCATTGGCGTTTGCTCTGCAGGCACTACTATGCCTTTGAACGCGCGATGTTGACTTTGTACTGGTGCATCCACCGAGATAGTCGACACAAAAAGTGGCTGCTCGACGATAGCTTGGTTTTCATTTTTGCACCCTGTTAAAACTGCAAGTGCAATCGCAGAGATCGTAAGTAGAGAACGTTTCATTAAATGCCTCCCTCACGAACCCAAGCTTTCACCACTTGTCCTTCAACCAGCCTCTCAACACCAGCAATAACAACGTAATCATTGTTATCAAGCCCGGCTTTCACACCACCTGCTGCATCAAGTGACACAGTGACTTTATTAACCTGCTGCGTGCTTCTGTCCATTACCCAAACTTCACCTTGCGTCCCATTTTTGTTGACCCAAGCAGACTGAGGTAACGTCATCGCGTCCGATACATGTTGTTTAGCAATGTGTACCTGCCCTGTCATACCTGTCAGCAAATTGCGATCTTCTGGTCGAGTGATGGTCACGATCGCCTCATAACTATTGGTATCGATGTTTGGCTGCGTCGAAATTTCTTTAAATTGCCCAGGGATACGTTTTCCTGGCTCGCTATCCATCGTCACCCACATATCGGAGTTTTGCAGTGACTCAAGTGATACAGATTCCGCATAACTTACTGGCAAGGTGAAAGATACATCCAACGTCGTGTTATCAATGAGATTCAAGATCTCCTGCTTCTCTGCGACTACTTGAAACGGGTTGACATAGGTATATGACACAATGCCATCAAACGGCGCGTGAATTTTGGTATAGCTCAAATCGGTTTTAGCTTGTTCGTAGTTCGCCAATGCCGCTTTATATTGAGTTTCTTTCTGATCGTACTCATCAGTACTAATGAGTTTTTTTCCGTAAAGGTTTTTCGCGCGGTCCCATTGTGTTTTCGCTAACGCGTACTGCGCTTGAGCGGCATCTAACGCAAGCTGAAGATCTTTAGGGTCTAACGTTGCGAGCACTTCACCTTTTTGGACTTTTTGACCCATGCGTACACGTAATTCATCAACCTCTCCACCAACTTGAAAAGAAAGCTGCGCACGATGTGTTGCATCAATACGCGCTAAAAAGGCGTGCGAGTCTTCAAGTTCTAGGTCTTTCACCGCCAGTAATTTTACAGGTTTGATTAAAGGTTCAGACGGCTCAGAAATGGCTTTATTACACCCAGTTAGCATCCCAGAAAGACTTAATGTCACCACTGCGCCAACTAAAGTGCGCTTTAAATATTGTTTTCGCACCCGCTTTCTCCGTAGGTTTTATATATTACACAGCCGTGCAGTATAAGCAGAATTTGAAATTGATCAACATATTTTCCAGGTGGATAGCAAATTAATTAGTCAAAGCGTTCGGTTTCTGGTAAAAGTAAGCGCGTGATTAATATTCGGGAAAATTCGAACTATGAATGAAAGAAAGCAGGGGCGTAGAAGTGCTGAAGCAGCAGAACAAACTAAGTGTCTGATCCTTAAAGTGGCAGCAGATATGTTTTGTGAACTTGGTTACGAGCGTGTCTCGCTGCGCAATATCAGTGAAAAGGCTGGTGTTTCACATAGTTTGATCCGTCACCACTTCGGCAGCAAAGAGAAAATCTGGCAAGCGGTTAGCGATGCAATGGACGAGTTCATGCAGTGCTATATGGCTGAACTCATCAATGAAATGCCGGAGAACACACCTTCGAATAGAAAAATTTATCTGTTTATGGTTCGCATGCTAGCATTTGCTCTCGTCAATCCTCATCCAGTACAGATGATCGCCGATGCCATTCGACAAGGCGATGACGGTGCTCTGCTGCAGTATTTCTTAAAGTCAAAAGATGAGTTCGCTGCAATATTTACCGGAATTTTCGAGCAGTACAACAGCGAAAACCCTAATGCACAATTTGATCAGTGGGAATCAAAGTGGCAAATGTTGATCTTCGCACATGGTGCTGTCAGTCTCGCGCCAATGATGCAAGAAACATGGCCGGATATTGCAGATAATCGCGAAAAACTGCTGATCAAGCATTGGGAATTGTTTAATACCATTATGGCCTCTCAATTTGGGATCCCAAAAGAAGAGATGATTCATCCGGAAAAGCTTGAAGATATCGTTATTGATATGTGCTGTACTATTGATGAAGCAGTAAACTAAAAGTAAACAAGCGAAAAGAAGACATAAAAAATGCCGAGCTACAAAGCTCGGCATTTTTGTTTCAATTCGTTTTAACCACGGTAGTAACGTTGTGGTACGAACGGCATTTTTTCAACTGTCATTGGTAGCATTTTACCACGCACTTCAGCGAACACTTCAGTACCAATCGCCGCCAAATCCGCACGAACATAACCCATTGAGACTGGCTTACCTGCATTCGGACCCGCCGTACCGCTGGTTACAACGCCAATTTTAACGCCGTCAGCATCAAACAGTTCAACACCTTCACGCACTGGCGCTTTGGTTTGACCTACTAGACCCACACGCTTACGCGCCACATCTTTAGTCTCAATCTGCTTAAGAATAATGTCTGCGCCAGGGAAACCACCTTCACGTTCACCACCAATACGACGAACTTTTTGGATACCCCATAGCAAGCTCGCTTCAACAGGTGTTGTTGTTGTGTCTAGGTCATGACCGTATAGACAAAGGCCACACTCAAGACGAAGTGAATCACGAGCACCAAGGCCAATCCATTCAACTTCATCTTCCGCAGTCAGTTTACGTGCTAGCTCTTCCGCTTTGTCAGCAGGAACCGAGATTTCGTAACCGTCTTCGCCTGTATAACCACTACGAGAAACAATGCACTCGGCGCCTAAAACATCGACTTTACAAATATCCATGAACAGCATTTCAGAAACTTCTGGTGCAAAACGCGCCAATACAGCCGCCGCTTTAGGGCCTTGGATTGCAAGTAGAGCTCGGTCTTCGATAGTTTCTAGCTCAACACCAGATGGTAAATGCGCTTGTAGGTGTGCGATATCTTGCGCTTTACATGCTGCGTTCACAACCACAAACAGATGATCGCCTAGGTTAGCCACCATCAAGTCGTCCATGATGCCGCCCTCTTCATTAGTGAAAAAAGCGTAACGCTGTTTACCAGACTCAAGATCCACAATATCCACTGGGACTAATGTTTCTAGGAACGCAGCTGCACCGTCACCAATTAGGCGAAGCTGTCCCATGTGAGAAACATCAAACAGACCTGCCGCATCACGAGTATGTAAGTGTTCCTTCTTTACGCCTAGAGGATACTGAACAGGCATATCGTAACCCGCGAACGGGACCATTTTGGCACCAACTTCAACGTGAAGTGCGTGCAGTGGTGTTTTCAGTAGTTCTTGAGTCATTTTCGTCTCCATTTAGATAGACCCGAGAATGCTATCGGCATTCGATGTGTTTCCAATAATAAACATGGCTCATTCTATTTTGCACGAACAAGACGTAGATCGACTTGCAAAAGTGTGACTCTTAACATTTTAATCACAACAAATCGTACAAAAAAAGCGCTTTAATGAGCAAGTTCTCATCAAAAAAGCGCCTTTTCATCATAACGACCACCAACAGCAATCGTTTGCTTTCACTATAGGAAATTTACAAGTATTTATCACTATTTGGCTGTCACCCACAAAATGAGCGCATCTTCCTCGCTAACACTGGTCAACATATGTCCCATATTTGCATCGTAATAAACGCTGTCTCCCTCGCTTAAAACAACAGGTTCGTAAAACTCAGAATAGAACATGACCTCACCAGATAAGATAAGCAGAAATTCTTCGCCATCATGACGAACCCAGTCTTTATATTCATCAAAACTACGAGCTCGAATTTGGCTCTTAAACGGCATCATTTTCTTATTGGAAAGTTGTGTCGCGAGCAGTTCATGTTCATAAGTTTGTGTTGGGTGTGGTTTACCTTCATTCTTCTTGGTAACATCCCTACGCCCTGTCGCTACCTTTTTTCTAGGTGGCTCAAATAGTTGTGGCATGTCAATTTGTAAGCCAAGTGCCAATTTTTGCATCGCTTGAAACGTCGGGGAGATCTGCTCATTTTCTATTTTGCTCAGTGTAGATCGAGCAAGCCCGGTTCGCTGACTGGCCTCTTCTAATGTGATACCGAGTTTCGAGCGGATATCCTTAATACGCTGGCCCAGTTTTAACGGCTCGATATTTTGGTCATGTTGCTCTTTTGCCAACGTCATCGATGGGTATTCATCGTAAATACTTTCTGCCATAAATCCCTCTATAGATATCCATATTTTTTGTCTTACTCGCATTGTGCATGAAGCACATAGTGGATAGAAGTCCACCAAGTGAATTAAACCGTGCTCTTGTTAACAAATTTTGAAATCTTGTTTCCTATAGGAAATTTTTGGTTGATTGTTCCCGTCACAGGCGCTATGTTACCAACTTGTTAGATGTAGAGATGCATATTTCCGTAAGAGATTGGTAAAGGAAACACGCAATCCAACGGAGTTTTTGCCCAAATTTAGGGCCGGATGTTCACTCTGTTCTGCTACGCAGTTCAGCTGTTTTTGAGGACAAATGAACCACAACCGCAAATCATAACTCATCTATTGCGGGTTCATTTTCAGATTTGGAAGGTCAACTACCATGAATAAGAGTTACCCTAACCACAGCTTGGAAAACTTTTTCTCTACCAACCTCTCTGCGACAGATGATGCTGTCTTTGCTGGAATTCAAGCGGAATCCGCTCGCCAAAACGAACAAATCGAACTTATCGCTTCTGAGAACATTGTTTCTAAAGCGGTAATGCAAGCTCAAGGCACATGCCTAACAAACAAATACGCTGAAGGTTACCCAGGTCGTCGTTACTATGGTGGTTGTGAGCACGTAGATACAGTGGAAGCCATTGCTATCGAACGCGCAAAAAAACTTTTCAATTGTGAATACGCAAACGTTCAACCACACTCAGGCGCACAAGCAAACGGCGCAGTAAAACTGGCACTGCTTCAACCTGGTGACACCATTCTTGGTATGTCTTTAGACGCAGGTGGTCACCTGACTCACGGTGCACGCCCTGCACTTTCCGGTAAATGGTTTAATGCAGTTCAATACGGTGTTGATCGCGAAACACTAGAAATCAACTACGAAGATGTTCGTGAGCTAGCACTTGAGCACCAACCTAAAATGATCATCGCAGGTGGTAGCGCCATTCCACGTACTATCGACTTTGCAAAATTCCGTGAAATCGCAGACGAAGTAAATGCAATTCTTATGGTCGACATGGCGCACATCGCTGGTCTTATCGCAACAGGCGCACACCCTAGCCCACTGCCACACGCACACGTTGTTACGACTACAACACACAAAACATTGCGTGGCCCTCGCGGCGGTATGATTCTTACTAACCACGAAGACATCATTAAGAAAATCAACTCAGCCGTATTCCCTGGCCTACAAGGTGGCCCACTGATGCACGTTATCGCAGCCAAAGCGGTCGCATTTGGTGAAGCGCTTGGCCCTGAATTTAAAACTTATATTGATTCGGTGATCAATAACGCAAAAGTCCTAGCGGAAGTATTGCAAACTCGCGGTTGCGACATCGTAACTGGTGGCACAGACACGCACCTAATGCTGGTTGACCTTCGTCCGAAAGGGTTGAAAGGCAATAAAGCAGAAGAAGCTCTAGAGCGTGCTGGGATCACATGTAACAAAAATGGCATCCCATTCGATACAGAGAAGCCTATGATTACATCGGGCATCCGTTTAGGAACGCCTGCGGGTACAAGCCGCGGCTTTGGCGCTGAAGAATTCAAACTCATCGGTAATTGGATTGGTGACGTACTGGACGGTTTAGTGAACAACCCTGAAGGTGACGCAGAAGTTGAAAAACGCGTTCGCAAAGAAGTAAAAGAACTTTGCAGTCGCTTTCCTCTATACCAGTAAACGATTTTTTTGAAATCATAATAATTCCTGACAAGTTATGCGGAGATTAAGCAATGGACAAAACACTGAAGTTTGCAGATAGCCACGAGTGGGTACGTGACAACGGTGACGGCACAGTAACAATTGGTATTTCTGAGCATGCACAAGAAATGCTAGGTGACGTGGTATTCGTTGACCTACCAGACGTAGAAGACGAAGTTGAAGCAGGTGAAAGCTTCTCTCTCGTTGAATCTGTAAAAGCAGCGTCAGACATCTACGCACCAATCACTGGTGAAATCGTAGAAATCAATGAAGAACTAGAAGACAGCCCAGAGCTAATTAACGAAGAGCCGTACGAAGGTGGCTGGATCGTAAAAGTGAAGATGTCTGATGTATCTGAACTAGATAACCTGAAAGACGCAGACGAATACCTAAACTCTATCGAAGAAGAGTAATTAGGATGTGACGAAAGCTGTTCCCTAGCCTGTTTAGAGAACAGCTTTTTTTCTAGGTTCGGACGTATAATTTAATTTATCAGTAACGCAAATCCGTTACCCGAACCAAGGAGTAGGTAAAGGACAATGACTGAATTACTTCAAAGCCTCAGCACACAAAACGAGTTCGTTGCTCGCCACAATGGACCAAACAAATCTGACCAACAGAAAATGTTGGAAGCGATCAACGCAGTTAGCCTAGATTCGCTTATCGACGAAACCGTACCAGCACAAATTCGCTTAGAGCAACCAATGAGCTTGGCAGAAGCGAAAAGCGAAGCAGACATGCTGGCAGCAATGCGTAAGTTCGCCGATCAGAACCAAGTTAAACGTACATTCATTGGTCAGGGTTACTACAACACCTTCACGCCGAACGTGATTCTACGCAACGTGATGGAAAACCCGGGCTGGTACACTGCTTACACCCCTTACCAACCAGAGATCTCACAAGGTCGTTTAGAAGCACTTCTAAACTACCAACAAATGGTGATGGATCTTACTGGTATGGAAATCGCGAACGCGTCATTGCTTGATGAAGCAACGGCAGCCGCAGAAGCGATGACACTTTGTAAGCGTGCGGGTAAAAGCAAGAGCAACGTATTCTTCGTTGCTGACGACGTTCACCCACAAACCATCGAAGTGGTAAAAACTCGTGCGAAATTCATCGGCTTTGAAGTCTTGGTTGGTTCTTTAGAATCACTACCAGAGCAAGACGTGTTCGGCGCACTAGTTCAATACCCAAGTACAACAGGTGAAGTTCGTGACCTAACGGACATCATCGCTAAAGCGCAAGCAAACAAAACACTAGTGACTGTAGCAACGGACCTTCTTGCTTCTACCCTACTTAAACCTGCAGGTGAAATGGGCGCAGACGTAGCAATCGGTTCAGCACAACGTTTTGGCGTGCCGATGGGTTACGGCGGTCCACACGCTGCTTTCATGGCAACGCGTGATAAGCACAAGCGTACAATGCCTGGTCGCGTTATCGGTGTTTCTATCGATACCAACGGTAACCAAGCACTTCGTATGGCAATGCAAACGCGTGAACAGCACATCCGTCGTGAAAAAGCGACATCAAACATCTGTACTGCTCAAGCACTGCTAGCGAACATGGCGTCTTTCTACGCGGTTTACCACGGCGCAGAAGGTCTACGCACGATTGCTCGTCGTACGCACCACATGACAGCCATCCTAGCCGCTGGCCTAACTAAAGGCGGCTTCGAGCTTGCTCACAACAGCTTCTTCGACACCATCACTATCAACACAGGTGCACAAACTGAAGACCTATACGCGAAAGCACTAGCCGCAGACATCAACCTACGTAAGTTGGGTACTCAGCTAGGTGTGAGCTTCGACGAAACCACAACCGTGGCAGATGTAGAAGCCCTATTCGCAGTATTCGGTGTGAAAGAAGAAGTCGCAGCACTATCAACTGAAATCGCAGGCAACGAGTTTGCAGCCATTCCAGAAGCATTGCGCCGCACAACAGAATATCTAACACACCCTGTGTTTAACACGCACCACAGCGAAACACAGATGATGCGTTACCTAAAACAGCTAGAGAACAAAGACTTCTCACTCACGCACGGCATGATCCCACTGGGCAGCTGTACGATGAAGCTGAACGCAGCAGCAGAGATGATTCCAGTAACTTGGCCTGAGTTTGGTTCGATCCACCCGTTCGCACCAGCAGAACAAGCAGCTGGTTACGCTGCACTCGCAAAAGACCTTAAAGAAAAGCTATGTGAAATCACTGGCTATGACGCATTCTCACTACAACCAAACTCTGGTGCATCGGGTGAGTACGCAGGTCTTATCGCGATTCAACGCTACCACGAAAGCCGTGGCGAAGGTCACCGCAACGTATGTTTGATCCCAAGCTCTGCGCACGGTACTAACCCTGCGACAGCATCTATGGTGTCAATGAAAGTGGTTGTGGTTAAGTGTGATGAAGAAGGCAACATCGACATCGACGACCTAGCAGCGAAAATCGAGAAACACAAAGACAACCTATCAAGCATTATGATCACTTACCCTTCTACGCACGGCGTTTACGAAGAGAAAGTGAAAGAAGTGTGTGAAATGGTTCATGCCGCTGGTGGTCAGGTTTACCTAGACGGCGCTAACATGAACGCGCAGGTTGGTCTAACATCACCAGGCTTCATCGGTTCAGACGTTTCTCACCTAAACCTACACAAAACCTTCTGCATCCCGCACGGTGGTGGCGGTCCGGGTATGGGTCCTATCGGTGTGAAATCTCACCTAGCTCCTTTCTTACCAGGGCATATTGAAGACGGTGTAGAAGGCGCAGATTTCGCAGTATCAGCAGCAGATATGGGTAGCGCTTCTATCCTGCCTATCTCTTGGGCTTACATCGCAATGATGGGCGAAGCTGGCCTAACAGATGCTACAAAAGTAGCAATTCTGAACGCAAACTACGTGATGGAAACACTTCGCCAACACTACCCTGTTCTTTACCGTGGCAAAAATGGCCGCGTAGCGCACGAATGTATTATCGACATTCGTCCGCTGAAAGAAGAAACAGGTATCAGCGAAGAAGACATCGCGAAGCGTCTAATGGACTACGGTTTCCACGCACCAACTATGTCGTTCCCTGTAGCGGGCACGCTAATGGTTGAGCCAACGGAATCGGAAGATCTAGAAGAGCTGGACCGCTTCTGTGATGCGATGATCGCTATCCGCGAAGAAATGGAGAAAGTGAAAAACGGTGAATGGCCACTGGATAACAACCCACTTGTTAACGCGCCACACACACAAGTTGATCTTTCAGCTGAAGATTGGGACCGCCCTTACTCTCGCGAGATTGGCTGCTTCCCGTCTAAAGCGACCAAATCTTGGAAGTACTGGCCAACGGTAAACCGCGTAGATAACGTATACGGCGACCGTAACCTAATCTGTTCATGCCCAAGCATCGATAACTACGAAGATTAATTTTTGTAGTCTCTAAATCGACAAAGGCGAACCGTTTGGTTCGCCTTTTTGTTTTTGGTGTGCCGCCCTAACACTTGTTGATACATCGAGAAGGAATGATGGCTAGTTATTGTTTGCACAAAAGTGATTTAGAAATACAGTGACTTCTGAGAACCTTTGAATTAGCACTAATATCTCAGAGCCTTAAAAGCTTGTTGGAAACTCCTCATGAACACTATGTTATGCAGGTGCTGTGTAGTTTCTCAGTTCAGTTGCAGTAAGTCCCACTTATTACCATAGAGATCTTGGAACACCACCACTGTCCCGTATTCTTCCACACGAGGCTCTTCATTAAATACAACACCATTTTTCTTCATCAACTCGTAGTCACGCCAAAAATCATTAGTTTGCAGAAACAGGAAAACACGACCACCTGTTTGATTTCCTACTGCATGCGTTTGCTCCGGTGTACTCGCTTGAGCTAAAAGTAGGTTTGTACCATTGGAGTTTGGAGGAGAAACTTGAACCCAGCGTTTACCACCACCTAGGTTGGTATCTTCAACCAGAGTGAATTGAAGTTTTTGAGTATAGAACTCGATAGCATCGTCGTAATTTTCAACGACTAGAGCAATGTTTCCGATTTGCTGCTGAACAGTTTTGGCCATGATGATTTCCGCTGTGTCAAAACGCTAATTGTACGCTATTTTGAGACTTTTCCAGAAAGCACGTAACGCCTTGCAAATGTTTAAGGCACACAATACGAATGTTTACGCGCGGCGCCTTTGTCACTAGAACCGACAAACAATATAGCTGCCACAAGTGTCGAATCTTGATTGAGCAACTTATTAAAGCCTTAGCTATAACTCAAGAGCAAACCTCTAACCTAATAACGAAGGCTGCTCGCATACCACGGTATTATAGTTCTTCTAGTTTTCCCTTAGCTAAATCTTCTTGTTGCTTAAGGAACATGAAGAAGTTTGCCTCACTGATAAACGGGTTACCGCTTGTACCGAGCTTCTTCCTATTTTCAAAAAGGAAATTTTTATGTGGATGGTTCGAAAGGTTAACGTTCACAATAGGTGCCTGTAGTGAAATTTTTCGAATTTTCTCCATGCTAGTCAGGAACTGGCCAATAACTTCTGGATCATTGCTACTTACGCTATGCCCACCAACGATAAAAGCACGATATTGTTCGCCATTATCTTCAACAGTGAAGTCTAAGGAATAATCACCTTCCGTGTGGCCAGGTGTGAGATAGAACTTAAACTCATGTCCACCAATAGCCATAGAGCTATCGCTTTTTATCTCTATGTCTAAATTTGGAGGAAGGAACTTGTTCTCACCTTCGCTTTTGTTTGATTGCTGTATAGATAGTTCATGAGCGCTTTTGGTCATCACGACTTTGGAACCATACTTCTCTTGAAGTAACTGGGCGCCCCCAACGTGGTCAGAATGCCCATGAGTTACCAATATGTGCGTTATTGGCTTATCTTTTAGCCCTAGCTTCTCTAGGTTGATAGGTATCCACTCAGAGTAAGGGAAGTCAAGCGTATCAATGATAACGAGTCCGTCGTCTGTAGCAATGGCATATGATGAGACCCACTTGTCTCCTACATAATAGACATTATCAAACATCTGAAATGGTTCTACATAACCGTTCTTATCATTCATTGCTGGAACATATTGACTTAAGGAAGCAAAAGACGAAGCACTGAAAAGTAAACCTACAATAATTTTTTTCACGAAATCACACACAAATATATCCTTAATAATTTCTTATAGAACCTCGCGGATGAGAAAGCTCTAAACGATTTTCAGAGGCAAATACAACTGCAAATACTTTCTACTTAGCTTGAATTTTAGCTGACCGAATCACTTGTAAACTCGAATCCCATTAACTGCCTATGTATTCATGATTCTTTTAGAGGTTAAATAAATGAACTCAATTGAAGCAGAGTCATGAAGCTTCAATTGAGGTTACCGGCACAGCACAATGTGATAAACCTCTTTCAAGCAAACATTTGAATGCGATTTTTCCAATTTAAGACATGTTCAATAAATGCATCAACTCTTGCAGGCCTTTTATCGCGGTCTCGATACATAATGAATACTTCTTTACCCGAGCATTGCCATTCTGGCAACAAAGGCAGCAGGTTATGTTGATCATGATTTAGCTCATGAAAGTAATAGGTTGGAATCCACGCAATTCCTAAACCATGGATGACGGCGTCTCTAACTAGCAGTACATCATTTGAAGTGAATTGAAACTTTAGCGGATGATCAAATGTTTCATTGGTGATTTGATTAACTAATTTCCATTGGCAGTCGTTGTTTACCGTAATTAGGCGATGATGAACAAGTTGTTCTGGATGGGTAATCGGTTGGTGTTGTTCTAAATAGCTTCGTGATGCACAAAGCGCAAATGGAATCGACCATAATTTCTGAGCAATCCAGTCTTGTTCAATAAGATCACCAAGACGAAAACTAACATCGACACGGTTAGATACAAGATTGATTTTTTCATTCTGTACATCTAAATCGATACATATCTTCGGATGTTGCTCTGCAAATTCATAAACGCACCGCTTTAACCACATCTGTGTCATGTTAATTGGCGCTGATATTTTGATCGTTCCGCTTAAAGACTGACGCTCAGTCGCAATTCTCGATGTCACATTATTTAAGCTAAGAAGTAACGGCTCACAGAGTTGATAATATTTTTCGCCATCAGTTGTTAACGCAAAGTGGTGTGCACTGCGGTTAAATAGTCTGCAATTTAAGTTTATTTCCAGCCTTTTTAACTTCCGGCTTAGCGTGGCTAACGGGACATTAAGACGCTCAGATGCTTGTGTTAGGCTTTGATAGCGAGCAACAGAAACGAATAACAAAAGGTCATCCAAAGAGTGACGTTCCATATTTGGGATTAACCCTCTTAAATTTGGCTATTAAAAATCAAATATGAAATATATAGCATTATCGCGTCAAGTTAATTTTTATCAGGAAGATCTATGTCTAAGCATTTATCAATTTGGTGCGGTGTTGTTGTCGCTATCTTTTTTTGGTCTAGTAACTTTAACGTAATAAAGGCTATTAATAGCGATGTCTCTCCTTTGGATTCAGCGACGTTACGATTTTCCGTTGCAGCTTTAATACTCTTACTGATAAGAGGTACTAAACGCTCTCCATATGGAGCCAAACTCACACGAAAAAGTATGTTGTCGTTGTTTGTTATAGCAACCGTGGGTGTAACTATCCAAAACTTCTCTATTTTCTCTGCAATGAGATTTACTACCCCAGTTAACGCAGCGGTTGTTCAGGCAAACCTACCACTTGTCACTATCTTGTTGTCGGGCTTTATTCTCAAGACTTCCATTTCGGTTAAAACTATTTTAGGTGCACTAATCAGTTTTTGTGGAGTGGTAATCGTCATTACAGGGGGAAATATTCATTCTATTAGCAGCAATAGTAATATTGGTGATCTATACATGTTATTTGCTTTAATTAGCGGGTGTTTATACACAATTCTAGCGAAGCGTTTAACATCTCATATCCCAGTAACTCAGCAGTTACGTTGGGTGTTAAGTATTGGTGCCATTCAAATGGTCGCTATAGCGATGTACCACGGCGACTTTAGCCGTAGCTTAAATGCCATAACATTTAAAGACCTAGCATTAATAGCTTACATGAGCCTGTTTGGAACTTTGATTGCTTATTACTTTTGGATGAAAGGCGCTATCGTTCTTGGTCCAGATAAGATGTCTCCATTATTTAATATTATGCCGGTATTCACTCTACTGATTTCGTTCATTTCTGGTGAGCAGGCTCAATGGGAAAATGTTTTAGGCGTCTTTATCGTTGCGGCTGGTGTGTATATAGGTAACTCAGCACCTTTTGCTCGTTTACGGAAGGTGCTGGAGTAAAAATAGACGCCAACCTTAAGTCGCATTATTTGGAGCAATACTTTGTTAATTGGCATAAGTTTTCTTGGTTTCCAATAGGTACACTTTTCGCTTTCGTCATTCACTCTTTTATCTAACTTTATTGAGTGTATGTCGAAAATCTTCAATCTTTTGCTAAGAGCGTTTTTTACTATGTAAAAAACAGAGGAGAATGACCATGAAAAAACGACTCAACTATATTGAAGTAGCGCCAAAAGCAATAGAAATCCTATACGCTCAGGAAGCTTACTTCCATGAACAATTTAGCCAATCAGAAACTATGAACATGATCATATGGGAACTGGTTAAGTTACGCATATCGCAAATCAATCAATGTGCATTTTGTATCGACATGCATAGTAAAGATGCGCTTAAGTTAGGTGAAAAGCCGGAACGCATATGGGGGCTTAGTGCATGGAAAGATATGCCATTCTACAGCGATGCAGAACACGTTGCACTAGGTTGGGCTGAATTACTAACTGCTGGCCTACCAGTAGATGATGATACCTATCAGCTGACCTTGAATACCTTCGGAGAAGAAGCTATGGTCAACCTAACAATTGCAATCAACGCGATCAATAGTTGGAACCGAATAGTTAAGGCATTTAGGCCAAAGGTTGGAGTCTATAAACCTCGATAATTCTATTTGACGGTTCTTACTTGTAAGCCACTGCTTATACCTCAACTTAATAGGATGAAAAGTACATGTGTATCACTTTCTCATTTAAGTTGAGGTTAAATAGGATGATTCATTTGAACTTAGAATTTGATATTTTAAAACCTCAAAAGGCTTTAGCTGGCTATGTTCAAGCCATTTGGTCAGCATCCGTCAAACCTGATACGACGCAAACCGTACGTAAACAATTACTCAGTGATGCTGGTACAGGTGTGGTATTCATTTTACAGAATGAAGTACAAATGGATGGTGAGTGGCAAACGCCAGGGGTTGTCCTACTACCTATAAGCATTCTGGCACATCAGGTCTGCCTACCGCCAGGTGCGGTGATGACTGGCGTACGCTTTCATCCTGCTGTTAGTTATCAACTATTTGGTAAACGTCTAGAACAGCTATTGCGGATTCAAGACGACCACCCTTTGGCTTCTTCTGCGCTAGCAACATTTGAGTCTCTGCAAACAGCGCGTTCGCCATATGCAAGGATTTCTACGTTATATCGCTGGGTTCAAACACTGATTGACGAATATGAACCGCAGTATGTCGGCCACATTATTGACCAACCTACAGGGACCATCAGTCAGCGCCAGAGAGAGCGCAATTTTCAGAAATGGTTGGGGATTACTCCTAAACATTACCAACGCATTAAACGAGTTAAGCACACTTTAGAGCAACTCCGAGCGCAACCCGATCTTACTTTATCGGAGTTGGCGCTGGAGCAAGGTTTTTCCGATCAAGCACACATGACTAGAGAGTGTAAGCAGATTGCGCGCATGACACCGAAGCAGTATGTCCGAAAGAGAAACCTCTAAACCTTATTAGCTTTCTACATCAAACCTAATTGATTCAGAATCGACCATATACTTGTTACAATGTTCGATCATATATCACCTACTTTTTCGATCGCTCATTCCAGCTTGATGTGAGTTGGTTAGCTCGCTTTTGATGCCGCGTGCCGCTCTACCATAAACGCGATCGCTTCTTCATTTAAGCAAGATTTGCTGATGTATTGGCGTTGTTTACCAAGGTGAAGGATAAAGCCCAAATCAGTTTGTTCGAGTTGATAGATTTCATTGATAGCTAGGTAGAGTTGGTAATCATGCTGTTCAACACGACCACAGTATTCAGTGCTTTGGTCAGTCAAGATTCTCAGTATTAGCATAGGTCGAGATCCAACGTTGAAGTATTCTCTCTGAGTGCTTTTCTAAGGTTGTTAGGACTTTTCTTACTGGCTCTAGAGCGTCTGAAATTCCTGTTTCATTGAGTGTAAACTTGGCGAAACCTAGTAAGGCGCAAACGAGCGGCCTGAGTCGTTTTTGCTTCTCTTATCCAACGTAACTTTTCTTTTACTCGCCAAACTTTCGCTTTCTCCAGTTCATACTGCCTAGTTCAACTAAAGCTTGTACTTGTTTATCTGTCATCGGACTCTCAGCATTCTTTAACACCGCGCAGCGAAGAGCTTTTTGCGTGCCATTGTTTTCGAGCGTCATCAACAGCTCGTGTAAATAAATGCACTACATGGAACCAGTCGAGAGTAACATTCGCTTTCGGAAGCTCATCTTTGACACCACTCCAACCTGCCCAGGCACATCGATGAGCTTTATAGTGAACTCGAGGTATTTTCGCTGTGATATAGCAATGGTGCTGAAAAAGTTGAGATGGCGCCATGTTTTATCGGTTATAAAAAAACAACCATCTGCGCGGTGGCTATTGTTAACTGATCTTCATGATAAGAATTCAGAATGAGACAATGAGTATGCAAGCTTACGAAATGGACGTGGATAAGTACTTTAACGAATAGCTCGGTATTTTTTGCCAGAGGGAGTCTACTTATGTTTAACCCATGAAAGTAATAGACATGTCATTTACATTATTTTTTAAAGTATGCCTAGATATAAGCTTTGACATGACTTATTTTTGAGAATTGGGGCGGTCCTAGGCTAGCACTTGAGAGCATTAGGACATAGTATCGTCTCACGCGTGGATATGGGTTGACCTACGTACAATATTGGTAAACAAATGACTAAAATACTGGTTTCCCTTATGAGTGCCACAATATTATTGCTCTCAACAGGTTGTAACGCAGATATGTTTAATTTCTTCAAATCAAAAAAGTTTCAATACATACTTAGCTCAGAGATCACTGGTCGCTTATACTTAGACGGGAAAGCGTTTACTAGCGAGGTAGTTTATCTACACACGGCTTTTTCTAAAAACCGTTATATCACCGAGACAATTACGTCAGAAAATGGTTATTTTCATTTCGAACCTACATACCACTATCAGACGTTTAAAGAAACTGCCCTTCACGAATCCTCTAGCTACATTGGTATGTACATTTTTGTAGATGGCAAAAAATACTACTTACTAGAGGCTCGCTTTTCTGACGTGAAACCCTATGAATTTATTTCAGATAATCTTCTTGATTTAAGTTGTGAGATTAATTCGGACGAATATCGTTACTTTTTTAAAAATAAATTTGTTGAGAATGGCCTCGATCTTGAAATTATTAGTAGGTGTGATTTGAAAGGATTTTCTGAAAAAATATTACTAAATAAGGACACGTAATGGCAAAGTTAACCTGACCATTGCAATGGCATAGTAACGTGATTGCTTAGTTAGAGGTGAGCTCATCACCTCATAAGTTAACTGGTGACATTGACATAATGCCGCTAAATGGGATTCTTATTAAGCACTTTTTAGATGAAGCTTTCTAACCAAATCGGGTCGCCATTTATCAATACGAATTTGAAAATGATGAACTTTATTAGGGAAAATCCAACAAACTAACGAATGTCAAACCTTTGCCGAACATAGTAATCGAGCAAAAATGCTCTAGAAGTTGGCGTCATCACTTTAGGCTCACAATAAACTATCTCATTGTCACTTTTTTGGTTCAGTTTACACACTAACTCCGCAGCACACTTAAGGAGTCCATATACGGGAAAGACGCAACCAGAAACACCGAGTGTAGTGGTTCAGATTTGAGTCTGAATCAGAGCTACCCCATAAGCATCAAACCCTAAGATCAAAAAAGCAAACCCACGGACTCGCTTTTTTCGTTAGCTCGCTTTTTTCGTTAGCTCGCTTTTGATGCCGCGAGCTGCTCTACCATAAACGCGATCACTTCTTCGTTTAAGCAAGATTTGCTGATGTATTGGCGTTGTTTACCAAGGTGAAGGATAAAGCCCAAATCAGTTTGTTCGAGTTGGTCGATATCATTCCAAGCGAGGCTGCGGTCAACTTTACCGCTTTTGTAGCGTACGCCATCTGCATTCACTTCAAACACCACTTTACTGCCGCGACTTGAGCTGATGGTTTGACGCCACAGCCACCAAGTTCTTTTGAAGTAAACGCTGCACGCTTCAATCACACTCAATACGATAAAGAACCAACCGACATAACCGTTAGGTAGCAGTTCAAACTCCAATAAAACCACACCAAAGATAAGAAACAGCATCCCTTTTAGGTACGCTTGTGGGAACTTCGTTGGCTGGCTAGTTTGATCATAACACTCAGCAAAGAAAGGTTTGTCGAGTATGTATTCTGTAGTGAATTCGAAATCTTTAGACATGTATGGTTACTTCAAGGCTTCTGTAAATGAGTAATCTTGGTTGCACTCTCGCAACACCTGCATTGTAGCGCTTCTCGGGATTTATCTTTAGTCCTTTTGATTTTGTTTTGTAAATCAATGATACCGCCACGCCAAAAGACCTCGGTGCACTCGCCAAGATCAAACAAGGCGAACCATTTGGCTCGCCTTGTTAATTAATGACCTATATGACTTATGAGGTTTTCTACTTTAGAGGGTCGTTGTCTGGCAATGCACTGTGTATCCAGACTGCCAGTCGGTGTTTGATGCTTGCGCCGTCTAGCTTGCTTTCCGGTAATGGGGTGATCTGTTTGGCATCAACCAAGAATAGGTAAATCGCTTTTACTCTTAGAGGTTGTGGTGACTGAGGAAGGTCAAAGCCTTGTAGCTTCGCCATCTTCCCACCAATCTCTAGTGCCTTCTTAACCAGTTTGTCTTCATTGTGAAGTTTGGAGCTTTTTGACATTGATAAATCCTCTTCTTCGCTTCAATTAAGAATACATGAAGTGTCGCGTATGGCGTGTTAGTAAGCTCGCATATTGATAAGTTTATGCCTTCTTACCGAGTAACTGATTGAAAAACGACCTTAATTCGTCATCACCAAGATTGAGCAGGTAGTCACCAATATACCATTCAACAATCGATTGATTTGGATGTGCCGTGACTTGCGGGTTACCAAACCAAATGCCCTTTTCTGTGGCAAACGTGTGTTGGAGTTCTTTCAACTCTTCGCAGCTAAATGGCAGGATAAGGTGCAACATGTTTGCTTGAGGCTGAGTTGGTCTTACCACTAAAGATGGGAACTCTTCAATGATCTTGTAGATCTGTTTTGTTCGCTCAAACAGAACTGGCATTTGTGACAACCTTTCATCAAACTGCATTGCCGCAGACACTACATAAGGTGTTCCATTAATGATTTATTTAGAACAGAGATCATGCTCACCGTAAACGAGCCACTTTGGCAAATATGCGGTTTCTGGAATTGTCCAGCCATACTTATCGTATGCCAATGCAGCAAGACCAATCAGTTTCAGAGAAACATTTCCTTTTGGCAAATAGCGAACATCTTCATTCATATAGAACTGGTAATGCGCCTCTAACGCATCTCTCAGTGCTTCTTGATAATGTGACTCATCGCCATCGATAATGGCAACAAACACATTCACAAATGGAATAAACAAAGAATGTACATATGGCACCCTGGTTGATTCTAAATATTGCGGGGAGGATTTCTCCATCACAGTTTGCAATAGCTCAGGCAACGCTGATGAATTACCAAATACACCGTTAACGAACTCGACTAGAGCAACATCGAAAGGATCTTTTAAACGCACTAACGACTCATCCATGATGGTCATCAGCTCTACGCAGCGCCAATCTCTCGCGGCCATCGCTAGACAGATTTCATCCAACCATGCATCCATTGTTCCTCCTGCAACAGAACGGTTACCCACTTCCGAAAAGTGTCGGTGCCCAACAGAGAACTCAACAACTTGGTCTGAATGATTGGCCAGTAAGTATACGTTATTCAGTAACTCAAGCGCTCTTTTTATATAAGCTGGCGAGGCCTGATGTTGTCCGTATTTTGAAGCAGTGAAGAATGCATCAAGCGAATACCAAGCGTCGCTACTCATTCTTTTGAGAGGTTGCTGATAAAAAGATTGTTTTTCATCAAGCATTTTTTCCCAAAAACTGTAGAAACGTTCGTCTTCTTCACGAAAAATACGCAATTTTCTTTCTTCAGGTATCTCTAAATAGTGATTTTTCATTGGTTCCATCGTTCCCTAGCCTCGCATTATAAGTTGTTCTAATTTTTTGCCGTGATGATATTCATCCTCAAAATCAAGTCGTGAATGATGCCGAAGTTGATTTATAAAATCAATTTATAATCAGTATGTTGCATCGAAAGTTAATGCTTAACTGAAATGAATCGAAAAGCCGAAAAACATTTGAAATATAAGGCTACCGCACAAGCCGCGATGGGTAAGCCAGAACGTACCTGTCCATAAACAGTGGACGACGAACACTGACTTTGTGGAGTAAAGATAGACAGATATTCACCATTGTGTTCGCCTTTCTTTTTCTGTCGCTTTCGATAATACTCTTGCGCAATATTACTCAGCTGGAAAATTTTATGCCTCAAGCAAACTCTGTGGTCGTACTCGACTTTGAAACCACGGGTCTCTCTCCTACTTTAGGTGATCGCGCAATAGAAATTGGTGCAGTAAAGTTAGTCAATGGCGAGGTTGTCGATAGTTTTCAGCAACTCATGAATCCCGGTTTCAGAGTGAGTTCTTTCATTGAGAACTACACTGGCATTACCAACAATATGTTGCGATCGGCACCAAGCTGCGAAGAGGTAATGGCGTCATTTAGTGAGTTCATTGCTGGCGAGAACCTTATCGCTCACAACGCGTCCTTCGATAAACGATTTTTAGATGCAGAGTTTGAACGAATCAACTGTGGTTATTCGGGTGAGTTTGCTTGCTCCTTACTAGTGGCAAGACGGCTCATTCAAGAAGCCCCATCACATAAGCTAGGTGAACTTGTTCGCTATAAAAATATCGACAACGACGGCGTTTTCCACCGTGCACTAGCCGATGCGCAAATGACAGCCAAGCTTTGGCTCTTAATGGTCGAAGGGATAGAAAACTCAGGCGTCGAAAAACCAAGTTTTCAGTTGATGCAAACGGTCAGTAAAACAGCCAAAGGAAAAGTCGACCTGCTACTCGCCAAAAGCCGTGCGTAACACCCTCCGAACTAAAAGCTGATTCTAGTCTCTTCGACGTTTAAGTGATTTTCGATATACATGCGATATTGGTTATATCTGTCAATATCGCAGTGCTTCTTATTCAAAACAAAGATCGCCTGGGTCACTCTATCCTCCAAAACTTCTAAAAAAATCGTGAATTATGTCTCACCGATTTAGATACTCGCTATAGTCACTCGAGACAATACGCAACAATTCGAGGTGTATTCACTGACTACTGATTTGTAAGCTATGATCAACAATGTTTTTCTGTTCTTAGAACAGTTTGCAGCTTTACTCATACTCGTACTGATTTCTGTTTTTGCTGTTGGCTTTTTATTTTTTGGTAAGGAAGCTCAAGAGTTTACACCAAGCATAAAAGGACGTATTACGAAGAACGATACCCCCATAAAGAATGCAAATGTAGTACTTACCATTCGGTCAGAAAATCGTTCTTTCGAACGTAGCTTCACCACGAATACAAATGGGGAATTCAAGTTTGATCCTGTTTTCAGAAAAAGGAATAAAGTTCTAAGTATTTTCGACGGTCTATTTCAAACAATATGCAGTGTAGAAGTGACCACAACCGTTGCCAATCAAAAGGTTGTTATTTGGAAAGGAGTTTTCAGGCATCATGTCATCGGTATGAAGGAAAGAGTAAATATGTCTAATTTAAACTGCGAAGCCACCAACCCCATCAGAAAGTTTGAATTTCAATCCCATGGGGATTCCGTAAGTAGTCAATGTGACTTAAGTGATTACTTAAAAGTAAACAGATAGAGTAATGTTTACTCTATCAAACTCCTCAACTTCCTAATCCGAAAGCGGTAGTTCGCTGGTCTCACCAACCAAACTGGCTTACTATGCCAGGTACCTAAAACGCTTTGTGAGTCACTCATGAGCAGAAAAAATAACAAAAATCTCAGCATTCTTCTTAAACTCAACACCTTTGTTTCACCTTATAAATGGCGTGTTGCTGCTGCCTTAGTTGCCCTAATCGCAACAGCCAGCCTAACGCTATCCGTCGGCTACGGCGTGCGCATTCTTATCGACCAAGGCTTTGCTCAGCAATCATTGCAAGAGCTTACCAATGCGATTCAGTTTATTGTCGGTGTCACATTGTGTATTGCCATTGGGACTTTCTTTCGCTTTTACCTTGTCTCTTCCGTAGGTGAGCGCGTTAGTGCGGATATTCGCCTTGCGGTGTTTAACCATGTGATTACGCTGCATCCGAGCTATTTTGAGACCAACAGTAGTGGCGACATTATGTCGCGCTTGACTACCGATACCACATTGCTGCAAAGCATTATTGGTTCATCGTTCTCGATGGCGATGCGTAGCGCTTTGATGTGCTTTGGGGCCATCATAATGTTGTTTGCCACTAACGTTAAGCTCACGCTGATTGTGCTTGCTTCTGTGCCTTTGGTTCTGGTTCCGATTTTGTTTTATGGACGACGCGTGCGTGCGCTCTCTCGCCAAAGTCAGGACTCAATGGCCGATGTCGGAAGCTACGCTGGAGAAGCGATAGAGCATATTAAAACCGTGCAAAGTTTTAGCTCAGAGTCGCTTGAACGAGCGGCTTTTGCTGTCGAGGTGGAAAAAGCTTATGAAGTAGGCAGACAGAGAGTAAAACAGCGCGCGATCCTGATATCAGGCGTTATTGTGATTGTGTTCAGCGCGATTTCAGGCATGCTTTGGGTAGGCGGCAGCGATGTGATTCACGGAAAAATGTCTGCGGGTGACCTAGCCGCATTTGTGTTTTATGCCATTATGGTTGCCTCATCGACTGCAACCATTTCCGAAGTCATGGGTGAATTGCAAAGAGCCGCAGGTGCTACCGAACGGCTGACTGAAATCCTTCAAGTAGACAGCGATATTAAAGCGCCGAACAACTATTTGCCTGTCCGTTCCGACATGCGTGCAGAGGTTAACTTTAATTCGGTGAGTTTCAACTACCCTTCTCGCCCAAATCAACCAGCTATCAAAGAGTTAAATCTAACTGCTGAACAAGGAAAAGTGTTGGCGTTGGTCGGCCCTTCTGGTGCCGGTAAAACAACACTATTCGAACTGCTGCAACGCTTTTATGATCCGCAAAAAGGGCAAGTGTTGTTTGGTGGTGAAGATATTCGACAGTTCGATCCAAACGAGCTTCGACGTCAAATGGCGCTCGTACCACAACAACCAGCGCTGTTTAGCCATGATGTTTTCCATAATATTCGCTACGGTAATCCTGAAGCGACGGATGAACAAGTTATCGAAGCCGCGAAAAAAGCCCATGCCCATGAGTTTATTGAGAAGCTTCCCGAAGGCTATCACAGCTTTTTAGGGGAGCGCGGCGTTAGGCTATCGGGCGGACAAAAGCAGCGTATTGCGATTGCTCGCGCGATTCTAAAAGATCCAAAAATCTTACTGCTAGACGAAGCTACCAGCGCCCTTGATAGTGAAAGTGAACATCACGTTCAACAAGCACTTGAAGCTCTAATGAAAGGACGCACAACGCTGATTATTGCTCATCGTCTTTCGACTATCCAACATGCGGATAAAATTGCGGTGCTCGACAATGGCGAGTTAGTCGATGTTGGTAACCACCAATCATTAATGCAAAGCTGTGAGTTGTATCAGCGATTTGTGGCATTGCAATTTAAGCACTTGGAGTAACGCCTAGTTAAGCGTTCAAAAGTAAGCAAAGGCGGACCAAATAATTTAATAACAGGAGTTTAACGATGTTTTTGTGTCAGTCCAGCGAGCCTTGGCGAGACTAAGAATCTAGCTCTGAGTGGTTAATGAGATAATTTAGACCATGAAGAGCTAGGATAGAAGATCCCACATCATGTCCCATCGTCGCTGTACAAGGTGACGAAATACAAAAGATGCCACTCGCAGTTAAACGAGCGGCATTAAACCAAGCAGCTCGCCTTTTAACAAAGGAATTCCAGTAAGAATCCAGTAACCAGCGTATTCTCTCTTCAACTAGAAACACTCGTTCACAACTACCATATAAAACCCAATCAACTTCATTTGTAACAATTCAGGTTTCAAAAATAGGAAATCATTACTGAAAAAGTTTACCGCGTTTTGTGTTGCTATCTATGGTTACAATGTTTGAGACATCAATGCCTTCAAACCAAGCAACACAAAAGCGGCACCGATATGAACAGCGAAGCGAAACAACTATTTTCTTATCTATGTCAGCGATACGATGCGCTTTCTCAAGAGCTTGAGTCTCGCCCTTTTCCTGAATTTTCTGAGACTATTACTCATCCTCTTGGGCACTGTTTAGTCCGTTGCCCAGCAGGTAGCCAACGCTTTTCTATTGTAGCAGTCAACTTTGCACCCTCCGTTCGCGGGCAAGGCGTGCTTACTGCATTTATCGACTACATCAAAAGCAATCCATACCACTACCAAGGTGTTGAGGTTGCAATCATTGAAAACAAGAACTTAGCTAAACGACTTTTGTCTCTTGGCTGGAAGTACAAGTCCCTGTTTGGCAAAATTTTCTTCGCTAGCAAGCCGACCCTAGTAAAGGACTTTCAGTCTGCGTAATAGTTATTACGAAACCGCATCGACATCCAAAGTAAAACCATCACTCAAAATCCGTAAGCATGTTGAAAAAAACTTGGCGATCTTCTGCAGTACTTCCTCGATGAGCAGTGTATTCAACGTGCGCGTCTGCGCTGGCTTTTGGGGATAGATTGATGCCCCATAACGCATTAATTTGGTTTGGTACGATGGAATAACGCATATCAACAATTCGCATTTCATTATTCGGATCCTTCGCTACAAAACCGTTTGAAAACCAACGGAAACGTTCGATGTCTTTTGCTTGTTGCGAGTGCGGGTTTAGCCACGGAAATTGCTCTTTTATATTTAACTTTGGAGTAGATTCGCCGGGGTAAATTTTTATTGAACGCCCTACCCTTACCGCATCTACATAGTAGTTATCTTCCGTTTCATAAATCAGCTTCCAAACCAAAAGGTTGCTAAAGCTTGGTTTGGCTTTTAACTGTATAGCCTTGTGTTGTCGCTCTTTGACGATTTCCCAACCAGCTGCTTCTGCTCTATCTCGTTGTATCGTTCCAAGGCTTAGGTAAGCCAGACACCATAAAAATGCAATTCGGGCATAGCTTGGGCTTCGCTTCAGTGCAGCAAACAAAAGCAATGTTAAAATAGGGAGTGTGAAAGCGGGGTCGATTACCGAAATAGTGTTCCAAGCATAACGCGTGTTGCTTATCGGCCATAGAAGCTGTGTTCCATAACTGGTGCATGCGTCTAATAACGCATGGGTACTATAACCAAGCGCACAGTAAAGCCAACTCTGCCGGAAGCTTAGTCCTCGCTTCTTTGCGAACAACGGATACAACAACAAAGCACAAATGAAACTACCAAACGGGATAAACAAGAGCGAGTGAGTAAATTGGCGATGGTATTCCAAATACAGCAAAGGATCAGTTGAAGAACGGATGAGTACATCTAAATCCGGAGCCATCCCAGAGACCACACCCAACACGCCAACAACTGCAAGGTTTCGCTTGTTGCTCACGGCCAGTGGCAAAGTTGCACCCAATAAACCTTGCGTTAACGGATCCATCGTTCACTTCCTTTAGATAGATGAAGCTCAGCTGGAAAGCGTACACGCTCAATAGTCGGTTCCAATTTAAAAACCAGAAGGTTCTTCGACATAAGTTATCCGCATTTTAGTGGAAAAGAATACACGACTTAGTCATGCATTTGCTTGTTTAGCAACAAACACCTTGATTTAGTGTAAGAAGGAATCACGCCGTTCGCTAGTGAACGAACAAATCTGAGTCTAGGCTTGTTTGGTATTTCAAACCCGAAGGTTTATCTGACGCGAAAAAACAAGGCGAACCAAATGGCTCGCCTTGTTTCTAATTTACTGAACGATAAACGGCAGGCGTTTAGTCTTGAGGATTCTCTTTCGCGTTGATTTCAGCGTAAGTGTGTAGCAGCTCCGTCAATGTTTTTACCCACGCAAAAACATCCGAAGGTGCATTTTCGATTAGTTTTTCCACTAGCGCACAGTGTGTTTCTAGCGTGATGGCCTCTTCCAAACGGAATGAGATCGCGTAGAAATGCCAAAGCACCAATCGCGTCATTCGCTCGCTATTTTGCTTTGCGTTGTCTGAGTCATCAAACGCTTGTTGAATTTCACTCAGTGCGATTGCTGTCATGCGTAGCATTGCATCAAGACGTGCAGACAACATGCGGTCTTCACTATCCACTTCTTCTTGATCAAAAGTGAACAGCTCATTCATCACGTCTTCTGGCACCATTTTACTGATCATACGAGCACTAAACTCTTCCAGCTCATGGCGAGGCATAGTTACAAGACAATCGAAGGTGTAATCACGAAGCATAAAATCACTCTAGGTTAGAAATCAATTTCAGCCTCGCATTCTAAATATTGAAATTTCAATTGCCAGTGTTAATTTCTATCCATCTACGAAAAACTACAAAACACCGTTGATTGCAATACCAACACCAATCCGCTGCTGATTATGATCATAGTCGATCAAGCTCTTACCATAACCCACTGAGTATTGTGCGTACCCCTGAACTTTGCCCCAAATCGGAAATGACACACCCAGTTCTGCAAAACCCTTATGTGTTTGAAAGTTCTGGCGACCTAAAAAGGTAAACTCGTAACCATTCCACTTGTAAGCACTCGATAGCTCAAAGTGTCCCATATAGTCTTCGATATCCGGGTTATCATCACCTTTGGGATCATTAGGCGATGTCTTTTCATCTTCAGGTATACGCCACCAAGGCTGGATAGAAACCGCAAAATTGTCTTTTGCAAAGGTTAAGTTGGCATAGACACGGTTCCAACTGCGCGATAGCTCCTGTCTCTGACCGTTAGACTCATGTTCAATACCAAAACCTAACCAAGTCGAACCATCAAGTGGTTTCCAGTCAGTTGGGGTGTAGTAAAAAAGCTCTGGACGATAATTGGTTTCACGGAATGGACGAGATGCTGCACCCGTGTATACCTGCCAAAATGATTTAAGAGTCATTCCAAAAAACAGACCATCGCCATCAAACAGCAAGTCATCATAGTTCATTGGTACTTTAAAACTGATTTGGAACTCCGCCTCTTCCTTACGCAGTTCATCGCCGTATTTGGTGTCGGCATACGCGCGTTTATTTACACGATCACTGTATGTAAACGGAAGAATATAGTTAACGCGATGCGCGACCAGACTAAACGGTTCGAACGCGTTTTCTCGTTCTGATTCCAAACGCTTGTCGACCAAACTTTCCTGAAGTTCTTCAGGCTCTTCAATTTCTGGATCAGCGGGCACTGTGCTGGTTACTGTGTCAAGCTCACACTGCGCGCGAATGCTCTTTATGGTTTCTTCACCTTTGCTTTGCTTTATTTTGTCTAGCAAACATAAATCATAAGCACTGGCTGTTTCTCCCATCGCAACTGGCGCTGCCAATAAACTCAGTATTGATATCCCTGCCACTTTTGAAGCCATCTGAAACCCTTAATATTCTTTATGTCAAACCAAATAATTTTAGTTTTTCTTGGTAAACCGCTTGCCATTCTGACGTTAAGACAATGTTAAATGTCCGCCGACTTTACATCTTGGATAAATGCAACAGACTTTAGACATATCGGCCAACTATGAGCAAAGCGCAAAAAACAACCAAGAGTTGAGCATCATAGATAAAAACCACTCGTTTGCATGATGCTCATGTTCTCTATGCAAAATACTGGCTCGTAACTTTGATTGCAAACCCGGCTATGAATAACCCCAAACCATAACCCAAATGCGCCAATGTGCTAAGAAAACGGGCTTTCCAAGGTGTTGGGGTTTTACTCGCAGCAAAACCAAATCCTAGACAAGGTTGAATGACCAAAAATGGGAAGATCAACGTTACCACGCCTGTAATTAAGCTGGGCATTAGACTGGGCTCTACCAACCAATGATGACCAAAAGCAGTAACGTGAGCCAAAGCGAAAGTAACGCCGATGGCATAATGCAAAAACCAGCCAAGTGACTTTTCTCCCGGCATCGCCTCTGACGCCATAATTGGCACATGCATAAACTTTCCTTGGGGCATGTACAAAACCCAGCGCGCAACCAACGCATAGTTTAATGAAGGAATACCAAACACTCTCCTTTGTAACCATGCCCATAAATCCATTATCAAAGTGGCACCAATCCCTATTAGCGCCGCTTGCAATCCCATTAAAAGCAGCATTTTTCTCTCCTCAAGTTTTTGATTTGTTAAGGTCTTAGTTGCATGCTACAACTTAAAGCCAACTTGAAGTCAATGGGGAATAATATGGATATTGCAGAAGTGGTTAGAAAATCAGGATTGCCGACTTCAACGCTCAGGTACTACGAACAGCTGGGGTTAATTCGCTCGATAGGAAGGAATGGATTGAGACGCCAATATTCACCAGAGGTACTCAATACACTCAATTTAATTAGTTTGGGGCGTATCGCTGGAATATCGCTTAACGAAATGGCAGAAATGTTGAATCAATCAGAAGTTTCAAAGCCATATATCGATCGTGACTTACTAACGAAAAAGGCACTTGAGATTGATGAGCAAATAAAACGTTTGAAAGCGGTGCGAGACAGCCTAAACCATGTTGCCACCTGCCCTCATGAGTCACATATGGACTGTTCTTCATTTCAGAAGCTTATGAAGGTCGTAAAGCGTTATGTCCCCCAAAAACAGAGATAAACCGCTCTCACTACCTTCCTATTCTTGATTTAAAAGGAAGTAACTCGACATGGAGGGTTACTTCCTCTCATATTACTTAGCTTTCGCTTTTACGTACTTCTTCACTTTTTTCATCGCCATTTTTTGCTTCAGCGGTGAAAGGTAATCAATGAACAAGTTACCAGATAGGTGATCAATTTCGTGCTGCATCACAATCGCCAAGAACTCATCGCTCTCGATTGTAATCGGGTTGCCATCACGGTCTAGTGCAGAAACAACAACTGACGTGTAACGCTCTACATCTGCGTAGTACTCAGGAACAGAGAGACATCCCTCTTGACCAAGTGCTTTGTTTTCTCCGCTCACCACTTCTGGGTTAACCAAGATTAAAGGATCATTGCGTTCGTCAGAGATATCGATGACAACAACCGCCTCTTTTCTGCCTACTTGGGTTGAAGCTAAACCGATACCATTGCCCGTTGCGTAAAGTGTTTCTAGCATATCGTCTATCAGCGTTTGTACTGTCGATACATCAGTGACTTTTTCTGCTTTTACTTTAAGCCTTGGGTCTGGAATGGAGAGAATTTCGAGGACTGCCATACTTACCTTTCATATCTATAAATCGTAATTCGTGGCGAATTATACACACGTTTCTCGATACATAAACCTGCTAAGCTATCTTGCGCACAAGGCATAAACCATTAACTCAAACGACAACACAATAAATGGGTTTGCCTTTTAAACAAAAAATCCTACAAACAGGAAACTAAAACGCCAGCACATTATGGCTGGCGTCTTGTCATGATCCTAATTGAATCGTTTGTTGTATTTTATCTACTGACTTTCCTTGGTTTTGAGTAATACTCTAATCGCCATTTTCTCACCACTTTTTAAAATTAAGTAGGCGATGCCAATCGTTATTAGCATTATGATAGCAATAAAAATACTTACCCCACCGAGCTCAGATAATAAATAAAACGGAGAAATATCTAACGACATTAAGATAAGAGAGAACACTACCAAACTTGCTAAAGTCCACAGTAAAACAGCATACCATCTTGTTTTTGATGGCATTACATCTCCAGTCTTGTAGCCGAAGTAATAACCAACACTCATGGCTGGGATTAACGTGCTAAGAAAGCCTGTACCACTCATTTCTATCCCAACAATATATTCAATGGCCAACAGCAATGCAGCCCAACAAACGGACGCCAGACACAACAGAGACGTAACAAGAAGTACCGATGGTGGCTGGTTTATTTCTGATTCTGAATAGTTATTTTTTAATTCCACTTTCATTTCCTTCCATTTATTTGAATAAAATAAGCGTTTTAGATCATGCTTCCGCTTGGACAACCTAGAGAAACAACACCGCCATAACTCGTTGTTGGCGTAACTACCATGACTAAATCAACAGGAAGAAACACAACGTCCGTTGCTAACGACAAAGGAATGTCAATCAATGATAGTGGGTATAACGCGATAGAAGTAATATCAGCTCTTAAATAGCAAGGTTGTCGTGCGACTGATAACGCGGTGCCTGAAAACGGCTTTCCGTATCCGCCACCAGCATGCGCATCTATAGACGAACACCCCACCATTAAAGATGCTGACACCACAAGAAATACAACTTGTAGCTTTTTAAATAGTTTTATTTTCATTTAACCTAGATTCCAACTAACTGTTATTTTTTAAAACTAAACCCTCTCTCTCAAATTGTATATTCAATAAGTTTACTCATATGGGCCCAGTGCAACCATGCTAATACGTTCTATGTATCAGAAACAATTCATTTATTTCCAATGACACTAGCGAGATCATGCGACGTGATTGGAATCTCACTTAAGTTTTCATGGATCTATCGCGCTGAAAATTGAAGCCTCTACCTGTCATAGAATAAAAAGCCGTCAAAACCAGTGGTTCTGACGGCTTTTTATTTTCTATTACACACTCGATTATTGTTGCAGATTCGCTGTGGCTTCTACTGCTTTGTAGAAGTCCAGCACTCTCTGTTTGAGGTTCGATTAAAACCCTATAAAACATTAAGCCGCAATATTAATTGAGTTGTTCTATATAGCGATTTAGCTCTACCGCATATGTTTTTTCATCAATCGCAGTGTCACCTATTTCTTCATCTAGAAATCCAAGTAGCATTTGTGCACCACCTTCACCATTATTTAACGCTTGCGTCAAGTAATAGGCTGAAAGCACCTTATTTTCAAGTAAACCACAGCCATCATCATACAAACATGATCCTAAATAAAATTGTGCACTAGCCAACCCATCATCAGCAGCCTCTGAGATTAAAGAAAAGCCCCGCTTAACATCCATGACTTTTGGCTCTTTCAGAAGGATTACCCCTAAAAGCTCTTTACTATGAACATCATCCACTTCGATAGCTTTGATCAATAAAGACTTTGCTCCTTGCACATCACCTTGTTCATAAAATTTATTTGCTTCGCTGTACAACTGCTCTGGAGCTTCTCGGGCCTGAGTTAGGAGGCTTTCTGTCGTTTTAGTTGCCTCAAACTTTGACGTAGTATCGTTACATGCCGTAACAAGGAGCACTACTAATAAAACGTTAACAATTCTCATGTTATTCCCATGTGCATTTGATAAACAAGACTGCTGTCGAGTATGAATCGTCATACTGACCGCTTACAATTTGAAACTTTGTATTGATAGGAGCTTTAGCACTAGCTTCACACATATTGGCAATTTGACCACGAACATAAGCACTCGAATCAAAGTTATACTTGTCTTCTTGAGAAATTATACTTGCTAATGAAACTCTAGATAGTTGAGGAGCTTTCCCATATTCCCTTTCAACTTTCAAATACTTCACATTAACAATCAAAATGCAGCCAGATGATTCTAGATTTGCATTGTGTACTCGATTAGCTAGTACTCTAACGTTTTGTCGGATAATATCAAAAAGAAGCATAGCTCTGCCTTTCTGTAATACCATCCCTAAGGCCACGGCTCTTCCACTATTTGCTTTCACTGCAGTAGAAGCTAGAGTTGACGACTGTATTGGAGCTAGAGACGAAAATTTACGTGAAGGAATAACAGCTTTGTTTTTCCAGTGCATTCGAACTGTTAACATACCAGACTTAACCGCCATGTTGCGATCTATCTGTTCCTTAAGCTTTTGTAACCTTTTCTCACCTGTAATATCATTTGGAAGCTTACGTAATGGTCCCGCAAGAGAAGTATCTTTTATGGTATTAACGGGAATTTTCTCATTATCTAATTTGCTTCTTAGTTCGACACAAGAGCTAAATAGTTTGTCAGCTGGATACATGTAATTAATGTAGTTGATTGATAACGGCGTATCTCTCTCGTGCGTTAGTATAGAAATAAATATACATAATGATTCTCTCAAAACCATCACTATGAACCTAATTGCATAAAGTTCCAAGCTCTAAGTTGTCCTAATTGTGAGATATACCCTAATCAATGAAAGTTAATTTATAGTTGGATATTTGTTAGAAACACTCAGCGGTCATTACAAATAAACATTCGTTAACTATATGTGTTGTCACCATTACATGTAAGATTATTAAAAATAAAGGCTAACCAGTTGGTTAGTCTTTATTGATATTACTGCTACAATTTTGCTTTGGCTTTTACGCGGACTTTAACCAACACATCACCATCGACCAACCTAAGGTCGAATATTGGTGAATGTCGCGATGGTGACTCCATCACTTTGTGACGACAACGATTTTACGTCTGCTCTAAAGTAATATGGATTAAGTGGCATTTTACTCTCGGCTAGTCGCGCGTAGTAAAGCTTGGCGGGCTGTTTTGCCATTTGTTGCGCGTACAAATACCCGACCAACGCATGTTCAAACTGGTGGTAACCATTTCCCCAATGGAACGCTTTGGTTGATTTAGGGCTTAGACCGACGCCTCCATATTGATGATCCACCCATACGTCCATAAAAGTGGGTAACGTGTATTGAAGCGTTTCTTTCATCGAACCATCGACAAGAGAAACTGTCATTGCCGCTTGATCGAGCTCTGCCCATTCCCAAGACGAGCTATAGTGCTTGTATGGTCTTGATTGCCAAGCAGGAATGCTCTCTTGCGTCCATTTACTCTGCCATTCTGGTGAGAAAAGCGCTTTGACTTGCTCAAAGTTTTGCTGGTATTGCGCTTGCTTAAGCGTGTGTTTCATTCCTTTGAAACCAAACTCTGTCCACTTTGAATTTTCCAACAACTGACCTGTCAGATACGTCATCCAATACGCCTTGATGGTGTGTCCAAAATCATTGTGTTTCGCATCTGGAATCATTACCGCTTTGTGGTGTATCGCGCCATAAAAGCGCTGCTCTTTGTCGGAGTGGTAGTTATCCAGCATCACTTGCGTCAGCCACTCCAGATCTTGTTTCCACTTGGCTTGCGCTGGTTCTGGTAAAAGTGGCGCCGTTAACAACAGGTAGCCATTAATTTGGTCAAGTTGAGCGACTAGCTCTTGCTGCTTCGCACTTTCCCCATCACCGTCTTTCAAAACCCAAGCCAGACCGCGATCATCGCTTCGTCGGTATTGTTTAAATATAAACGCTTGCTGGTCGATAAGCGCTTGTTCGACCTTTGGATCTTGAGTCAAGTAGTAGTACATCGCCAAACCCACTAAGGCGTAAGCTTGGTCTTGAGAAGTTCGTTGTTGCCACTCCATCCCCGGTTTCCCACTACGCGTAAAGCTCACAAACCCGCCGTTTTTCTCATCTTGTTGATGATCAATCAGGTAATAAGCCCCTTTCTTTGCCAGCTCTAATGCTTGCTTGTCACCCGTAAGATGAAAAAGTACGCCATAAGCGTAAGTTTGGCGCGATTTCATGCGGGTGTACTCGCGATCGAAGTGCGGGCTAATCCACCCTTTGTTTAATTCTTCACACGGCTTTTGTGGGTCGAGAATGACACCGTTATCACAACGAAAAGTCGGAAAATTCCCCGCAGGTTGCCCATGCGCGCTTTCCATCATCCAATATGGGGCTAGGCCATTCGTCACATGGTTTAACCAATCATCCCCCGAAGGCAGGCCTACATCAGCAAAGCTGTTCATACTCATCGTTGCGAGCAATAAGGTAAGATATTTAAAAGACATAATGCTCAATTAAGTTATTGAATTTTATCCAGTATAAATAACTCCCTTTACGCATATTGTTGTCGTGCTCACAATCGCCTTACGCATTTGTTTGCGTCAATCATCTTTCAGCCTCGTTCGATGACTGAGCCGCGAATAAACGCTACTCTGTCTTCGACTGACATTTTGGGCACTTCGATCAATTGATAACCAAATTTGTGATAAGCGTTGACCATCTGTTGATACGTAGCCACCGCTTCAGAAAAATCTTGCTTTCGCTCTTCGTCGTTGCTGAATATCGATGCCCAAGGTGGAAAAATGAACACTTGAGAATGATAACGAAGCGTCTGGCAATGCGTGATGAGCTCATGCGAGATTGGCAGTTGTTCCAACTTACTGTAGCCATATACGTCCGCAATACTGCGATCAAAAAACACATTCCCTTGGTGGACATTGAAAGCTCGGTAATTGCTCACTTCTGCCTTCATCATTTCGTCTCGAAAAGCTTGTTTGTCATTCCAAGGTAATGCTGAACCGTGATTGGCAACCTGCGTTTGTATCACGTGACGACCGGTTTCTGGCGCGCAGATAAAGCCTTGTGTTTTTAGCTGTTCGATTACCGAAGTTTTCCCTGCACCGGGACCACCAGTGAATACGATGAGTTTATTCAAAATTGTTTCCTTATTTTTTGTTTGAGTGAAGTAATGCGTATACAGCCAAGAAAATGGGCATCATCTGGCGTTTGAAATTGGCATTTGGCACGCCAGCGTTAAGCGAGATCGGTAGTGGGAAATTTGGGGGAATAGAACTGGGCAGTGAAGAGATATACAAAGTAAGAACCGAAACGACGTGTTCATCGGTTATGGAAAACGGAGGAATTTTGAGCGAACCAAACGTACCCAAAATATTGGGTTAGGAAATGGTGCGATTGGTTCTGCTGGTTAACACGTCAATTGGATATCTATATCAAGAAAATGGCACCTAAGCCTAAGAACGCAAAGAAACCGACGACATCGGTAACGGTCGTCAATACTACCGAGCCAGCCACGGCGGGGTCAATGTTAAACTTTTTCAACGTGAATGGTATCAACGTACCCGATGCCGCGGCCGCCAAACTATTGAGGAAAATGGCACAGCAAATAATAAGCGCCAATGGCAAAGAGTCAAACACCATGTAAACGACACCCGCGATCACCAATCCCATAATTAAACCATTAATGGTGGCGATTTTTAATTCCTTATTCACCAATAGCTTCAAGTTACTTTGGTGCAAGTGGTTCAATGCGATACCCCGAATGGCCACCGCTAAGGTTTGGCTACCTGCGATGCCGCCCATACTCGCCACAACGGGCATTAAGATAGCAAGCGCAACGACTTGCTCGACCACATTATCAAAAAGCCCAATGATGGCGGAGGCTACGAAAGCGGTCAGCAAGTTAATCACCAACCAAAGTGCTCTTAGCCTTGTCGCCACGCTTAATGGTGTAAACAAATCTTCTTCGCTTCGTACGTTTTCTGCCACTACAGCTTGTAGGCTGAGTTCGCGCAACGTAATCGCGATGGTCGCCATCGACAAGACGCCCATAATTTTGCCACCAGCCATGATAGGAAACCAATGTGCTCCACCATCAATCGAGACTTGTTTGCTGACGCTTTGAATCGTTTGAATATCTTCTAGAATTGGCGTAACTACGGTCAAGTCGGTAAGTTTGATATGATTTTCGTGCAGCAACAGGGTTTGCGGCTCTATCGTACCAATCACACCACTTGCATCACGCACAATAATCAACCGCACAGGACTTTGCCCGCGTTTTAGCAGCTCGGTTTTGATGCCTCCTACGCTGTTTTTAGGGTTTGCGACCAGAAAGTGAGGCTCGGCATAACGTCCAACTTTGTTGTCTTCATACGACAATGCTTGTTGGATATGCGCGACAGACTCTTCACTTTGATCAATAAGGTATTCATCTACAAACTCGGTCGGTAGAAAGTCCGCAAAGATGATCAGTTCTGAATCCGTTATGTACGTCAAGCGTTCATGTTGTAAGTCTTTATTGAGTGATTGATGAATGTGCTTGGCAGTGTCGTATCGGAGCAAATTTAATACCGTCCAATACTTCTCAGGCGGCACTGCTTCTATGACACGTTTACGGTAAGCAATGTTGACCGACTCCAAAATGTTCGCAATCTGTGCTTCTTGATAGTCTTTCAAAAAGCTCAAGTCTTCGGTCGATTCTATCGCTTTAATGATCTCAGCAAGCAAATGTGGCACTTTGCGGTTAATTTGCAATTGGTTGGAATCTATCATTACTTTTACCTATAGCTTTCACTACCACATTCGCCGCATTGACGATATGTGCTATCCGAAGTCATGAATTCTTGATGTTAAAATTCTAGGCGATAGTTGACTTAATTGCGGAATTTATATTTCGCTCGCAGAAACAAAACGCCTCTGCATCAGTTCATGGTATAGACTTGAATGTGTGTCAGGCTCATTCGCCTTGTTTGATAATGGAGTAATCAATGGCACCTGTATTTTTTCTGACTCAGCAGGCCGCCTTACCAAGTCGTAAGGTGCTTCGTAAAGTGATTCAATTTTCGACAGCGCTGGCTCAGCCTATTGTAGTTTTAGTGGAAGACCATCGCCGAAGTGAAGATCACGCATTCGCTCATTTTCTCAGTTTCAACTCTGACCATATAGAAAAAAGACAAGCTGAGTTTGAAGCTTGGACCTTAAAGTTCAACGCATTAATTGTCGAACTTTGTGAAGAAGAAGAGCTTGAAACACCAACGCTCTCTTACGAACATTTCAAAGGGAGCCATTGGGTTGAGCAAGTTGCGAAACGACTTGTTGACCACACTGACTTACTGCTCGTGGGACACTTTAACAAACACGAGATTCAAACGATGCTAACAGAACTAGCACAACAAGATTGCGACTTGTTGCTACTGAGTGAGCGGTCATGGCCTTCTCACGCCAACATGCTTTGTGCAATCGACCCACTTCATCGAGGGGATGAAAAGTCGATAGTAGATAAAGCCATCGTCTCGCGAGGCTCAAAATTAGAACAAACCTTAAGCGGGAAAATGACGCTCGTTTACTGCCGATACGTCGCGCCATACCTCTCTCGCTATCGTGCAGAGATATTAAGCAATCAAAAAGCAGGCATTACAGATTTTATTAGTGCGCAAAAGTTAACGCGAGTTCCATTACTATTACCGGAAGGAAACCCTGAAACGGCGTTACCAAAAGCAGTTAAGCAATCACAAGCGGCGATTTTGATTATGGGGGCATGTAAACGAAGCATGTCATCCCAATTTTGGTCTGGCAGCACTGTAGACACGTTACTTGACCAACCACCTTGTGACCTACTGTTGGTCAACAGCTCCAAGGGCTGACTAGGTATTCCCTATTAATCTATCCTTTCAATACCAAGCGCAGTTATTGGCTCTTTACATCTTCTAACTGCGCGACTTCATGCTCTGCGTTCAAGGCTTGTTTCTGCTGCTGTTTTATTTCATCCCAACTGCGTCCCGACTCAATCGCAGATACACGCTGATCGTATTTGTTGCAGGCTCTTTCGAGTACTTTCTCAGGATCTATCCCCTTTTCTCTTTCCAACGCTTTTAATACGTTAAGATAGTTCCACAACACATCGCCTAACTCGTCTTCCAAATGACAAAGGCGATCCTCACGAATCTCTTCGCGGACTTCATCAACTTCTTTGCCAATGGCCTCCAGATAAGTCTCTACGCCTTTAAACCAAGTATTGGTTTGGTCATATTGAGATTTTCTCGTCGCAATTGCATACAGCTCATCAAATTTCTTCATTGTCTCTCCGTAGAACACGTTTTTATTTATGCCTTTTTAGGACGAATAAACTTCCCTTTAGCCGTCACTCTAACTTCGCTATTGACCCGCAATTGAGCCACCAGTTGATATATACCGCGTCGTTCACCTTCACAGTGTGCAGTAATCGTGACTCGATCATCTAACTGAATAGGTGCATGGTAGCGCACATCCAACTGCGCCGTAAGGGCTTGAATGTCTCTAGATAACAAACAATGCGTCATTGCACCATCGAGAAGCGAACTGGCAATACCACCATGCAACAGGTCTGTGTAACCTTGATGACGCGGTAAAACGTGAAACTCTCCGACAACAGAACCATCGGCTAGGTATTGGTAGTTCACGGCCAAAGAGTTCGGATTCACATTAATTGAAGAACAAACCGCACATTGATGATGAGATTCGTGAGTGTAATGACAATAGCTGTTTGTAGACATGATAGTTACTCGGTTTCTCAAAAGAGTAATTAGCATATGCCAACAATTAAAAAGAAACGGCGAGTAATCTTTGTTTGCATGTTGCAGGGCCAGCAACCTCGCTTTTCATAACACTAAATAATCATTTTAATAATTAACGATAATTTCCAGTTTATTTAGAGTGGCGATATGGTTTGCATAGTGATTACGCAACGTTATAAAAAGGCGACTTATGAAGTTTCTCCACACGATGATCCGTGTTGCTGACCTAGACAAATCGATCGAATTTTATACAAAGGTTCTGGGAATGAGTGTTTTGGATCGTTTTGAAAACCAAGAATACCGTTACTCACTGGTGTTTGTTGGTAACCCTGATCAACCAGATGGCGCGACCATCGAGCTAACTTATAACTGGGATACCGACAGTTACGACTTGGGTAACGCATTCGGACACATGGCACTGGGGTCTGAAGATATTTACGCCGCTTGCGAAAAAATCAAAGCGCTTGGTGGCAACGTTACTCGCGAGCCAGGTCCAATGAAAGGCGGAGAAACTCACATCGCCTTCATTAAAGATCCCGATGGTTACCAAATCGAACTCATCCAAACTCAAAAATAACGAGGTTTCCTATGACAGACGCATTATTTCAACCCATTCAACTTGGCTCTCTCTCATTAAAAAACCGTATCGTTATGCCTCCGATGACGCGCTCTCGTGCTTCTCAACCAGGTAATATCGCTAACGATATGATGGCGACCTACTATGCTCAACGTGCTGAAGCGGGCCTAATCGTTGCTGAAGGCACACAAATTTCGCCAATGGGTCAAGGCTATGCATGGACACCAGGCATTTACAGCCCAGAGCAAATTGCTGGCTGGAAAAAGGTAACTAATGCGGTGCACGAGAATGGCGGCACTATCTTCGCGCAATTGTGGCACGTTGGTCGCGTGACTCACCCTGATAACATTGGCGGTGAGCAGCCTATTTCTTCTTCTGCGCTAAAAGCAGAAAACGTGAAAGTATTTGTCGATAACGGCACAGACGAACCGGGCTTTGTCGACGTGGTTGAGCCACGTGAAATGACCAAACGAGACATCAAGAACGTTATTGAAGAGTACCGCCAAGCCGCACTAAACGCGATAGAAGCCGGATTCGATGGTATCGAACTTCATGCAGCGAATGGCTACTTGGTTAACCAGTTTATCGATTCTGAAGCGAATAACCGCACCGATGAATACGGTGGCTCTAGTGAAAACCGTCTGCGTTTTCTTGGTGAAGTGATAGAAGCGATGACGCAAGCTATTGGCGCTGAGCGTGTTGGTGTTCGTCTTGCACCATTCACTTCGTTAAATGGCACCGTTGATAGTACGCCAGTCGAAACCTACACCGCCGCTGCAGCGCTGCTTGATAAACTCAATGTGGTTTACATTCACATTGCAGAAGTGGATTGGGACGACGCGCCAGACACTCCGCACAACTTTAAAACCGCAGTTCGTGAGGCGTACAAAGGTACACTGATTTATGCCGGTCGTTACAACGATGAAAAGGCACAACACGCGATCGAAAGTGGTTTAGCTGACATGATTGGCTTTGGCCGTCCGTTTGTTGCAAACCCCGACTTACCAAGCCGCATCAAGCATGGCTATCCACTGGCAGAACATGACCCTGCCACATTGTTCGGCGGCGGTGAAAAAGGCTTAGTGGACTACCCTGCGTACCACGCGGGTTAATTCATCTACGTAAAGCTGATTCGCAACTCGCGACAAACCAATAGCGAAACCAAAAGAACCTTGCTCTTCCCCCTGTAACGCCAAGATGCAGGGTTCTTTTTAGGCAAGCCATCAGAATTAACGTCTTTGACAAGATGTACAACCTCGACACGCAGAGCGCGTCTTTTTACTGAGCAAACTGCGTTGTACTTTACAGTAAGCATTCTTTAAAGCACGACGACCTGAAAACCAATCATCCGGTTTAGTGAGGATTAAGTAGCCGTGAAACCTCTTAACCAACTCGGTTCGATTGTTTTCGATAAATCGGCTATCAAACTCGATGTCGAAGTAATTCAAAGCCTCTTCGATACAAGTAAAGCTGGCAATTTTTTCCTGAATCGTATTCTCTGTCATCGTTTCTTTAGCGTAATCATTTTCAATGAAGTCTAAGTGCCTCGCGCTTTACGTTCTTTGATTTAGCGCTTCTTAAGATCATTCTTTATGGGTTTTCCATATTGAAATTCAATTTGGGAATTCGTTAACCCACCTAGCATTTTCATTTTGACAACCACTTTAAGACACTGATTTAAATAAACATTATTTCTGGTTCATATTTTGCTCTACTTCATTAAACGGAATGTTGGAGCAACACGATATGACTTACAGAGCAGAAGTAGACGGATTAAGGGCGATTGCTGTCACGTTGGTGATTTTGTTTCATGCAGGAGTTGAGCAATTCGCTGGTGGCTTTATTGGCGTCGACGTGTTTTTTGTGATCAGCGGCTATTTGATCACCACCATCGTGATTAACGACTTAGAAAACCAGAAGTTCAGCCTTGGTGATTTTTATGAGCGACGCATTCGTCGCATACTCCCCCTCTTACTGGTGGTGATCGCCGTCAGCTATTTGATGTCTTGGTGGCTATTTTTGCCGCAAGCACACAAAGACGTTGGTCAATTTGCAGTGTCTTCCATTCTCTCTTCATCCAACATTCTTCTGTATTTGAAAGGCCACAATTACTTCGGTTTAGAAGATCAAGCCAACCCGCTGTTCCACACATGGAGCTTGGGCGTTGAAGAACAATACTACATTGTCATTCCTTTGCTACTCATGCTACTCGCTCGTGGTAAAAACGCGTTTTACCTGACTTTTTTTATCACGGTATTTGTGCTGAGTTTGATGACTATTGTCTACGCGAGCAACGATCCTGATTTCGCTTTTTACATGATCTTCTCTCGCGCTTGGGAGCTAGCAACCGGTTCATTACTCGCATTAGTGATGAGAAAAGTCCAAGTTCAATCTAACGATACTCTAGCAACCATTGGCATCGTTTTGATATTGGCTTCCGCGCTTTTATTTGAAAAATCGCAAGATGGCGCGGGCATTACGCTGCTGGTGCCGGTCATCGGTAGCGCGTTGGTGATTTTGTTTGCCTCTAAAGGCAATGTCTGCGGTAGATTACTGAGCCTAAAGTGGGTCGTGTTCGTCGGCTTAATCAGCTACAGCTTATACTTGTGGCACATTCCATTATTTGTCTTTTACCGCTACGTGTTGGACACAACACAAGACATCAATATCCCGCTTTACGTGATCGCTCTTTTTGTACTGTCTTACTTCACTTGGCGCTTTATTGAAAAGCCGTTCCGTAGCCGAAAAGCCATGAGCATGCGCACTGTGTCCGCGGTTATTGTGTTGTTGACGTTGCCCTTGCTAACACTCGGCGTTATCGGTCATCAAAACGGTGGTTTTCCAGAAAGAAGCGCATTTTTCGAGGCCATGCGCGTTAACAACGGTTATGGTTTAGATTGCAACGGCAACACCAGCGTTAACGATGTGTGCTCGTCTGCGCCGCAGCCCGCCATCGCTGTGTTAGGCAATAGTCACAGCATGGTTTACGTGAAGCGTCTATCTGAAGTAACACCAACTGGCGTGGTGCAACTTACTCAAGATTCCTGTGCGGTCGGTTATGTCGACATCCTAGAAGCTGCTGGCTCAATTTCTTGCCGACAGTTCTTCAATGAGGCTGTCGATACCATTCTAAGTACCCCTTCCATTCGTCGCGTTGTTATCTCTTCTAATTTCAATAAAGAGCTTTCACAAGCCGATTATGAAGCATCATTAACCAAATTATTGAATGAACTGAAAGGAAAGGAAGTGGTCGTTTTCGGTCCAACCCCTTCTGCACCGTTTGCGGTAGGAGAATGCCTTTGGAAAGCGCGTTTGTTTGGCGAGACAGAAGAGTCTGCCTGCGACTTTTCTCCCAAACAACATCACCCTCAAAACGTGGCGAAGTTAGTGAACTACTTTGAGCAATTTGAGCACGTTGAGTTTGTCGACTTGACCGATGCCATTTGCAGAAATGGCGTATGTCGAATGAGAGTTGGAGCAAACAATGCGATGTATACGGATGACAGCCATTTATCTTACAAAGGTGCTGAGTTGGTGCTTGGGCATTACCTCAACACTACAAATGAAGCGCAACAGTTCACTTACGACCGACAATAACCAAGGAAATAAACTTTTATGCTTCAGCGCTTATCTCAGGTAAGCGCTGAATGCTTTAAAGCAAGACAAAGCTAGGCGTCTATTTGAAAATGCGCGGATCAAACGCGAAATCGAGCTTTTCGGCTTTCTTGATGATCTCTTTCATTTTGGGATGATTTGGATTCACCACGTAGTTTTTATCACGAGGTGAAATCGTTGAAGGCACTTGCAGCGCGGCAAACTCTGGATGAGGATCATTGAGAAACTGATCACCAATGTACTGCGTAGACTCGCTCGCCGGTATTGCCCGCCACGTCACAGGGAGATCTTCTTCATCTAAGGTGGCGATGAGGTATTCTGGCATTTCAATACGATATAAATCGTAAAGTTTGGTGATAGCAGGATCGTTGTTTACGTGAACAAATACTTCCAACGAGCAAAGGGATTCCGATTCAGAGAAGTAGAGGGCTTCGGTTCCTTTTGAGTTCCATCGCCCTCCAAACAACTTTGCGCCAACGGGGCTGAATGGCGTGTCAGCAAATTTCTTTTGTGTGAGACGATAGAGCTTCATATTACGAGAATACCCCGTGCTCTAAACGGCCGATCAAATCTTTTACGATTTCAAAATCCACCGTGGTCGAGACCATATCAAGTGGACGTTTTCCACCTAAGCCGTACACATTCTCTCTCATCCATTTTAACGCGCGCTCTTCGTCGTCAAACAGTTCTGTCGCGAGTTTCAATAACATCGCTAATCGATAGATTGCATCACTTTCTTGCGTATTGAAGCGCTCATCGTTTTTTAGACGACGCTTGATCGTGCTAACAGGTATCAATGTGACGTTTTGAAACTCACTCTGAGAAAGCTTCACACGCTCAACAATATTGCGATACACCTTTGGCTCAAAGCCTTTGTGAACCGCATCAGTGCGACCTGTTTCAGCGTCTTCAATACCCAACATAAACCAGAAATTGGCTTTATGAGGTTGTTTCGGTTTGAAGCTTTTTAATGCTGCAGTTGCCATATCAAGCTCCTATGGTTCATATGGTCCAGTTATTATGGTTCAAATGAGCTTAACTTTCAATCAAAGTAAAAAGATAGGTAAAGAAAAAGGCGAGCTTTTCGCCCGCCTCTCTTACTTATTCATCAACCCATTTACCGACGGGCATCGTTTCACTTATTGCAAGTCAAAACGATCCGCGTTCATGACTTTCGTCCATGCGGCGATGAAGTCATGGATGAATTTTTCCTGATTATCATCTTGCGCATACACTTCCGCATACGAACGCAGGATCGAGTTTGAACCAAAGACAAGATCCACTCGAGTAGCCGTCCACTTCACAGCGTCGGTTTTACGATCACGGATTTCATATTGATTAGCACTCACTGGTTTCCACGTATATGCCATGTCAGTAAGGTTCACGAAGAAATCATTCGACAAAGTGCCTACTCGGTCAGTAAATACGCCCTCTTTTCCACCGCCGTAGTTACTGCCTAGAACGCGCATACCACCGATAAGTACCGTCATTTCTGGCGCCGTTAGCCCCATAAGCTGAGCACGATCTAATAAAAGCTCTTCTGGCTTAACCGCGTAGTCTTTCTTCAACCAATTTCGGAAACCGTCAGCAACAGGCTCAAGTACTTCGAACGATTCCACATCCGTCATCTCTTGGGTGGCATCACCTCGGCCTGGCGCGAATGGTACGGAAACATCATGACCTGCGGCACGCGCAGCCAGTTCAATACCTACGTTACCAGCAAGCACGATAGCATCTGCAACACTACAGCCCTCTTCTGCTGCTATTTTTTCTAACACCGCAAGAACACGTCTTAGACGTTCAGGTTCGTTCCCTTGCCAATCTTTTTGCGGAGCCAAGCGAATTCTCGCGCCATTTGCACCGCCTCGGCGGTCAGAGCCACGGTAAGTACGCGCACTATCCCACGCCGTACTTACTAACTCACTAATGGATAGGCCACTTGCTTCGATTTTTGTTTTTACTAAATCAACATCGTAGTCTGTCTTACCTGCGGGCGTTGGGTCTTGCCAAATAAGATCTTCGCTTGGCACATCAGGGCCGAAATAACATGATTTTGGTCCTAGATCGCGGTGTGTCAACTTAAACCAGGCACGAGCAAAAACGTCATCAAAGTACGCAGGGTCATTTTGGAACTTTTCTGCAATCTTACGATATTCAGGGTCCATTTTGAGCGCCATATCGGCGTCGGTCATGATTGGATTGTAGCGCTTAGAACCGTCTTCAACATCGACAGGCTTGTCTTGTTCTTCAATGTCGATGGGCTCCCATTGCCACGCGCCGGCTGGGCTCTTTTTCAGTTCCCAGTCATACTTAAATAGTAGGTGGAAGTATCCGTAATCCCATTGTGTAGGGTGTGTTGTCCAAGCACCTTCAATACCACTCGTTACCGCGTCACGGCCAATGCCACGTGTTTTGTGATTAATCCAGCCAAGACCTTGCTCATGAACGTCTGCTGCTTCGGGCTCTGGGCCAAGGTTTGCGGCATCACCATTACCATGACACTTACCCACCGTGTGACCACCAGCTGTGAGCGCGACGGTTTCTTCATCGTTCATTGCCATTCGCGCAAAGGTCACTCGCATGTCATGTGCTGTTTTGAGAGGATCTGGGTTACCGTCTACCCCTTCAGGGTTCACATAGATAAGACCCATCATTACCGCAGCAAGCGGGTTTTCTAAATCTCGCTCACCAGAGTAGCGGCTGTTATCAGCGTCACTTGTGGCTAACCATTCTTGCTCAGACCCCCAGTAAGTGTCTTTTTCTGGGTGCCAGATGTCCTCTCGTCCAAACGCAAAGCCAAAGGTCTTAAAGCCCATGGATTCGTACGCCATGTTACCGGCAAGGACAATCAGGTCTGCCCAACTTAGTTTGTTGCCATATTTTTTCTTGATTGGCCATAAAAGGCGTCGAGCCTTATCGAGGTTAGCGTTATCTGGCCAAGAGTTGAGAGGAGCAAAGCGTTGGTTGCCTGTAGCAGCACCGCCACGGCCATCCGCAATACGATAACTGCCCGCTGCATGCCATGCCATTCGGATCATTAAACCACCGTAGTGTCCCCAGTCGGCAGGCCACCAGTCTTGGCTATCAGTCATTAAATCTTTTAAATCTTTTTTAAGTGCTTCGACATCTAGCTTTTTCAGTTCTTCTTTGTAATTAAAGTCCTGACCAAATGGGTTGGTTTTGGAGTCGTGTTGATGCAGGATGTCTAAGTTCAAGGCATTCGGCCACCAATCCATCACCGACTTATCTGTAGATGTTTGCCCACCATGCATAACTGGACATTTACCTACCGAACCGCCGTTTGCTTTGCTCATATAATGCTCCTTCGTGTCGTGGTTGTGGTAACCACTCTTTGTTATTCAATAAATCGAATATCCACCTCAAACAGCGTAGTTCATACACTGTTTTTTTAGTTAACGCCAAGTCAAAATTTCAAACATTTCAGCGAATAAATAATTGTTATCAAACATGTACCTATATGCAGAAAATATGGATAGAGATCAGTTTAAGTCCATACCTGAATACTTAATCCCAGACAGCCTCGCCATGTTGTGATCCCAGGTCGCTAAATCATGATGACTAAATTCATTCAGAGCGTGATGACCACACGCCCTCGCCATGACTTTCATGAGCTCGACCGAGGATTCGAAGAAATTTTTCAGTTGCTGGGATGACTTTTCAACGTCGAGACGCTGCCTCAAATCGGCATTTTGTGTCGCAATGCCTGCCGGGCAATTATTGGTGTTGCAGATGCGAGCCGCGACACAACCGATCGATTGCATCGCACTGTTTGCTATCGCTACTCCGTCTGCTCCAAGTGCCAACGCTTTGACAAAATCCGTAGGAACTCGCAACCCACCAGTGATGATTAATGTGACGCTGTCACTTACACCTTTTTCATCTAAGTACTTACGTGCACGAGCTAATGCAGGGATGGTGGGCACACTAATATGATCACGGAACATAGTTGGCGCCGCACCCGTGCCACCACCGCGACCGTCTAAGATGATGTAATCAGCCCCAGCATCAAGCGCAAACTGAATGTCTTGCTCAATATGGTTGGCACTGAGTTTAAATCCAATTGGAATACCGCCTGTGATGCCACGAACTCTGTCAGCAAACTTTCTGAAATCGTGAGTAGTGTGAAGATCTTTGAACGTTGGTGGTGATATCGCTGGTTGTCCCTCGGGGATGCCTCTCACCTGAGAGATCTTACCTACATTTTTATTTGCAGGCAGATGACCACCCGTGCCCGTTTTTGCTCCTTGCCCGCCTTTGAAGTGAAACGCCTGAACATTAAGAAGCTTAGATTCGTCGTAGCCAAATTGAGCACTAGCAAGCTCATAGAAATACCGTGAATTGGCGGCTTGCTCTTCCGGTAACATGCCACCCTCACCAGAGCAAATCCCAGTCCCTGCCAACTCTGCACCTTTTGCTAGTGCAATTTTCGCCTCTTCAGAAAGTGCGCCAAAACTCATGTCCGACACCAACAAAGGAATGGCGAGTCTGAGCGGCTTACGCGCGTTTGGTCCCACAATCAACTCGGTAGACACAGGAACGTCTTCCAACAACGGTTGTGTCGCCATTTGCGCCACCATGATTTGTATAGCATCCCAATGTGGTAGCAAATGCCTAGGAACCCCCATTGCAGCCATCGGACCATGATGACCGAGTTTAGAGAGTCCCTCTCTCGCTAATTGGTGGATAAACTCGAGGGTTGGTTCTTCTTGAGTAGCAGACGCCGTTGGTTTGTCTCTTTTCTCTCGCTTTTGTTCCGGTCCCTCTTTACCGACTTGCTCTGCGGTAAATCGCTTGTGTGTACCATCACAAAAAGGAGCATTGGCGGTATGCTTACATTGGCAGAGATAGGCATCTTCGTCTTTTTCCGCACTAAAGCTCATTGGCTTTAAGCCGGTTCCCGAATGAGACCCATCGCAGTAAGGTTGATTTTTAGAACGCCCACATCGGCAGAAGTAATATTCTTGCCCAGCTTTCAACTCTACTTTGATCGGCTTGTTATCAGCGATGATTGGCTTGCTCATGTTGCCCCCCTATTTATTATTGTTAACCATGCTTTCTCGCTGGCTTGCAATAAGCGTAGAACAGGAGCGTAAAGAGCGTCAGTGTCGCCGAGTAAAATGCGCGATTGTCGCCCGACTAACCTATACTTTTTATGGGTCTCATACACGTGGAGGCTATATGACGATTGCAACCCGATTAGATGAATATTTGACTGAGCATAACATTCACTTTCAAACCGTGAATCACAGCCACAGTCATAGCTCGCTACAAAGTGGTGTTGCAGCAGGTGTGCCTTTAATGAATATCGCAAAAGGTGTGATTCTAGAGGATCATGAAGGGCGTCATATGATGGCGGTCTTACCTGCCAACAACAAAATCAGTTTGTCGCGATTAAACGACGAATTTAATGCCACCTTCCACTTGGTGAAAGAGCGTATGGTTTACCGACTCTTCACCGATTGTGAACACGGCGCTATTCCACCGATTGGTAGCCCTTACCACATGTCGACAGTTTGCGATGAAAGACTGGCAAACTTGGAACATGTCTACCTTGAAGCTGGCGATCATGAAACTCTGATTAAGCTGGACAGAAAGGCGTTTAAAGAACTGATGAACGACTGTAGATATCTAAGATTCAGCAGTGAAGTTCTGCATTAAACTTGCCAAAATCTCTCGACATTTCCTGAACAAGGCTCTTTCAACAAGAGCCTTTATTTATTGTGTTGGTAGCACGCGAAGGAAGTTTCTCGAACTTTGCTGCCCAGCGTTTCAGAGCATATAGAAACAAAAAACCGCCTATTCGGGCGGTTTTTTTATCAATCAAATCATAATTATTATCGAACAAAGATCTTTTGGATCGCTTTTATCGCCATAGCCCTACGGCGCATTAATACGCTCGTTCTTGGCAACCATTTCGGTGTGTAAAGAATGGTTTTCGCATGACTAAAAGTTCTGAATCCTTCCTCTCCGTGATAATGCCCAATACCCGATTCACCAACGCCACCAAAAGGCGCATCTTCAGCGCCAACATGTAAAACCGTATCATTAACGCCGACGCCACCACTGTGGGTGTTGCGTACAATATGTTTGATGGTCGATTTGTCGTCCGACATAACATACAGCGCAAGTGGTCTTTGGTGCTGATTAATGTAGTCAATCGCTTCATCAACGGCATTGTAGGGCTTAACAGGTAGAAATGGCCCGAAGATCTCCTCTTGCATGATTCGCATATTCGGCGACACATCCGTGACCAAATGAGGATACAGAAGTCGTTCCTCTTGGGGCGACGCCTCAACAGTGTGAAGGTTAGCACCTTGCGCTTTTGCATCCTCAAGTAGCGCAGTCAAACGATCATATTGTCGTTGGTTGACAATATGGGTCAGCTTTTGATTCTTGTTGGATTTTAAATAGAGCTTTTCAAAACGTTTTAAGAATAGCGAAATGAACTCTTCGACACGTTCTTGCGGTACAAACGCGTAGTCAGGCGCGACACAAATCTGGCCTGCATTAATGCATTTACCAAACAAGACAGCATCAACGGCTTTCTTCATGTCTGCATCTTTTGCAATGATCACCGGGGACTTTCCACCCAACTCTAACGTCACCGGGGTAAGGTTTTCCGCTGCCGCTTTTGCCACTGCGCGACCAACACTCGTAGAACCCGTGAACAAAAGGTGATCGAATGGCAGTTGGCTGAATGCTTGTGCGACGTCTGCTTCACCCTCAAAAACTTCGACATACTCAGACAACCCACGGCAAATATCGACGATGACTTTATTGGTTTTTGGCGTAAATTCGCTGAGCTTCATCATCACGCGGTTGCCAGCAGCCAATGCTGTCACTAAAGGCGCAAGGCTCAAAATCACAGGAAAGTTCCACGGTGAAATGATCCCGACGACACCTAACGGTTGATACTGAACGGTGACTTTAGAAGGTGCGAGCAATAAGCCGGATTCGCGCTTGCTGGGTTTGCACCATTTTTTTAGTCGTTTGAGGGTATAATTAATATGCGAGACCGTTGGCAAAACGTCGGTCATGGCGGTATCAAATTCTGAGCGATAGCCAAAATCGTCACTTAACGCTTCAACCAAAGCTTGTTTGTTCTCAAGCAGCGATTTTTTTAACAAAACGAGGCGCTGTTTACGTTCATCCAAACTAGGATAAGGCTCGGCTGCATATGCCGCTTTTAAGCGTTCGAGGCTTTGCTGTAACAAGTTATCTACTTCAACCTCTGTGATTGCGTTCATGATGCTTCTCCTAGCCTAGTTTCTGCCAATGACGCCCCAAGTTAACACGAGCGCAACAATGTTACTATTGTAGCGCTCGTGAAGTTAGAGTTCGAACTCTGATTAAAATATTTCTGGGGTGGATACTACATCAAACGTAGTTCATAAATGCCTAGTCGTTGAGAGCGGTCAAGCATATCGAACTCATGATCAACGTATTCTTTTAATGTGGCGCCTGCACGCTCAGCAATATTGATGCTAGCGATGTTATCTTCCATACAATGGAACTGAATGAATTGTGCGTGCCCTTTCTGCTTCAAAAAAGGGATCAATACTGCGAGCACTTGATCAATCACACGATGGCCTCGCCCATTGTTGGCAAGCCAGTAGCCAATTTCAGTAACACGCGTATGTGAATCCACACCTTTAATGCCAATAACACCCGTAAGCTGCTCATCAAAATAAATTGCACACCAGTGGGAATCCAGCGCGTTACTGTTCACTCGCTGGGAAATGTAGTTCACGGCCTCTCTATGATTCGTGACAGAATCCGTCCAAGGTAGATAGCCCTCAAGGCTCTCTCGGTGAGTGTTCACAACCTCTAGTAAAGCGGACGCGTGTTTCGTGTTGAGGGGCTCAATTGAGACCCTTTGCGAGACGGAAAAACGCTTCTGTAAGTGATTTCCTTGATACGTCTCTTGGCATGTGACTTCATCCATAGATGTTATTCCTTTTTATTGTGAACGCTCAGCGCAAATCCTAACGCTTCATTTTATGAGAACAAACCTCTCTATAAAAACTAATCAAAGCCGTTGCCGTTCATTTAGCCCTTTTGATCGATCAGCGTAAATGGCGTTAGTGATGCCACATCTACATAATGTTTCCATACATGTTCATATAGGTGATGCTGATTGGCAAACGGAGCCAGCTGCTTAGCTTCTTCAAGCGTACACCAGCGATACTCTGTATGCTCTTCGTTAAGAACAACTGATTGGTTAGGCGGACAAAATAGCACAAAACATGGGATAACCATGATACGGTTATTTTTTGCTTCGTAGAACTGCTCTAGGAAGTCTGCTGTATGTAACTCAACTTGGTCAATTAGTGTCTCTTCTTTTAACTCTCTTAAAATGGTTTGCCACCCGGCTTCACCCGCTTCGATACCACCTGCAACATGGCACCAATAGCCACCTTTTACGCGTTTGAGTAACAGCATTTTTTCTATGCCATCAATTTTTGAAATGACAACGCCTGAAACATGCGTTGCTTTTATCGGGATCATGTAAGCTCCTTAAATATCGAGTTTTTATTGTTACGCTGAAGAGAGGCAGATTAATTGCTACGTATTCTACTGTTTATTCATCTTGTCGACAGAAGTGTTTGAGTTGAGAGGATTTAATCGCTAACTAAGTATGCTAAAGTGAGATCTGTCGCAACAAATGAGCAGTAAAATGTCCAATTCATTCAACACTATGATTCCCATCGGTGTGCGCTTTATGGTGCTTTCCGCGTTCGGCTTTGCTCTGATGTCGGCTACAGTAAAGCACGTCGGCAACTACGGTATCCCCGTTTTTGAAATCGTTGCAGCAAGAGCGCTCGTTTCACTTATCATTAGTTATTTCGATGTAAAGCGAAAACGAATTTCTGTATGGGGCAATAATAAGCCATTACTATTTGCACGCGGTGCTGTGGGTACGATGGCTCTGATGTGTGTATATTATTCAGTGACCACCTTACCTTTGGCAGAAGCGACGATATTCCAATATATTCATCCGGTATTTACTGCACTACTCGCCGTATTTTTCTTGAAAGAGCGCATCCAGCCGTCAACTTTCCTTTGTATTGCGTTGTGCTTACTCGGCATCTATATCATGGTAAGCCCAGAAACTGGGCAAGGCTCAGATAGCGCTTTACCAATGTTTAGCGTCATGATTGCGATCTTAGGCGCATTTGGTAGCTCAATTGCCTACGTCATTGTCAGAAAACTGAGTCAGACAGAAGACAGCTCAGTGATCATTTTCTATTTCCCGTTGGTTGCTCTCCCCGCTTCACTCTTACTGATTGGCGACGATTTTGTAATGCCCGATCTATATCTGACTTTCATGTTGGTTCTAGTTGGTGTCTTTACCCAAATTGGGCAATTGGGGTTAACCAAAGCGATGCAAACTCAACAAGCGGGTAAAGCCTCCGCTTATTCGTATATCCAGATCGTATTTTCTGTGTTGTTGGGCATCATTTTCTTTGGCGAGGTTCCGATCATTTGGACGTACGTCGGTGGCGGTCTGATTGTTACAGGCGCATTAATTAATGCGTTTGGTCATCACTTACGGTTACCTTTTATTAAGCGCAACGCTTGATATACCTCGCCAGAACCGTAAACACGACATTTAGAAAAACAGCCAGAGTGACTCTGGCTGTTTTGTGTTTAGCCTAACGTTAAGCTGATATTTTTAACCCTGCGATACCAGCGACAATCATTAGCAAGCTTAAGGCTTTGATAAGTGTTGCTGGCTCATTGAACAGATAAATACTCACGACTGCCGTGCCTATTGCGCCAATCCCTACCCATACTCCATAAGCAATGCCTAAAGGCAAGGTTCTTAACGCAATGCCAAGCAACCAAAAGCTCAATAACATAAAGACAATAGTGAATGCCGAAGCACCGAATTTGGTAAACCCTTGTGAATATTTAAGACCGACAGCCCATGCGATTTCACACAAGCCCGCAATGAAGAGAATTCCCCAAGCCATGTCACATTTCCCAACGAGATGGGGTCGTCCCCGAGAAAAGATAGAGCGGTGAGGTCGTCCTCACTTCTGATTGACTGCTTATTATATACGGAAATCTAAACATAAAAAATAAAACACGGCGATAAGCATACAACTCAAACATCTCATGCACGCTTAAATTCTACGCTTTTCTTTTTAACGGTGGCGGACTCTCTATTTCGCATCAATAACGACACCGTTTTTTAACAATTTACATATAACCTTCTGGTGTTGAAAGTGTTGCATTTATTGCACAAATCACACAAAAACTAATTGAACATGTAAATATGAAAACGTTTGTGTGACTAATATCGCTTAAAACAATGACTGATGACTTTAATATTCAGCCGAATTAATTATAAGGTATGACGTACCCATGAAAGCAATCAAAACCTCTATCGCTGTCCTTGTTGGCGCCGCTCTACTATCTGGATGTAATGACGATACTGAATACGTCAATGTTCAGCCTAAAGAAGTAAAAATAGCGACTTACAACCTCTCTTTTGACCGCGCTACCTTCGAAACTTTGGTAGATGAAATGCAAATTGAACCAACGCAGCAAACTGCGTTGGTCACCTCTTATTTAGACGGTTCAATCGCAGCAGAAGACAAAACCACTGCGGAAAAAGTCATTCAAATTCGTAACGTTGCAGCAATCATTCAAAAGAATCGTCCTGATGTTCTTATGATGGCGGAATACAACAACGACGGAACAGGTGAAAACAAAGCAGCCATTGAAGGATTCCAGAAGAACTACTTGTCTGTCGCGCAAAGTATCGATGGCGCGGGCGGTGAAGCAAACCTTGAGCCTATTGAATACCCTTATGCTGAATCTTATTCAACCAATACAGGGTTGTTGAGTGAGTTTGATCTCGACAACAACGGAACCGCAGGTCAAATGCCAGGTGATGCATGGGGCTTTGGCATGTACCATGGTCAATATGCATTTGCCCTTATGTCTAAGTATAAAATTGACACGGCAAACACACGTACATTCCAAGCATTTAAATGGAAAGATATGGAAGGTGCGAAAATTCCAACCATTACTATCTGTGACGGTTCGCAAAAGATTCCAGGCGGCATGAAGTGTGGTGATGAATGGTACTCAGCGGAAGAATGGGATCAAGTGCGTCTATCTTCGAAAAATCACGTCGACGCGCCAATCATCATTCCAACTCGCAATGGCGAGGAAGTTGTACACTTGTTGATGTCTCATCCTACTCCACCAGTATTCGACACCGGTAAAAACAAAGCGCAAAACGCAGCAGAAGTGGAGTTTTGGCATCATTACATTCAAGGCAAAGACTATTTTTACGACGATGCGGGTAAAACAGGTGGCTTAACGAACGGCGCTAAATTCGTAATGATGGGTGATCAAAACCTTGATCCAATGGCTGGTGACGGTATTAGCTCTGTAATGCAAGAGCTGCACAACGATCCATTGGTTAACCAAACCGTGATGAATGGTGAGCTTTACCCAACAAGCTTTGGTGCAGCTGAACACGCTGTTGACCGCAGTTCAACTCACCCATATCCGAATCGCATCACTTCAACGTTTGGCTTAGGGGTAGACTATGCCTTGCCTTCAGCAAATTTGAATGTAATAGACTCTGGTGTGTACTGGTCAGCGTCTTATGAAGAAGGCCGTAAACTATTTAACGATGCACGTATCGGTAAGTATGGTGATGGTAAGGATGTATCTTCCGACCATCGCATGATCTGGATTAAAGCACAGTTCTAGACTGCATAAAAAAAAAGCCAACCACAAGGAGTCGTGATTGGCTGTATATATTTGTGAACAAGATGGTTCACTAACAACGTCAGTTGGCTAGGTGACCCTCGGCTTAGAAAGGGTCACTCATACTAAAGCATGAGGCGTGCCAACTTTTAAGCGCACAAAAACAGGTTGTTATTTAATCACTTTCATTAAAACTTAACCAATAGCTACTGTTTGCTCACAGAATAAATTGCAATTTGCAAACTACCATTGGCATTTCGCAATAAACCTGATCTTTAGCTCTTGCTTTTATTGCTTCCTAGCTAAGTCGCGTGCAAGGATTAACGCAAGTCCGAATACTTGCAAGAAGAGTCCGATATTCTTGTACCAAGCGATCTTTTCATCCTGCTTTGCCATTACCTCATTGAGCTCTACATTCTCAATGTAGTAATTATCGATGCGGTCTCTATACGAAGCTTGTGCCTGATTTATCTTTGACATTAGTTGAGGAAGTTGATCAATTTTTATTTCATCCGACTCGTTGAGAACCCAAGAAGATAAATGCCCTGCTAATACCTCTTCTAGCTCTAAAGGTATCGCTACGCTCTGACTTATGTGCACATGCAGCAGTAAAGCTTCTCTTTTCCTTTCTAGGGTTTCCACACTGTTCCATGCGAGTTGGATGGAATACAAGTTTTCTGCTGTTTGCTCTGCGAGCTGCGAGTGCTGTTTACCCAACTTATCAAGGACTAAGCTAGTAACGATGATCGCGCCAATATTCAGTACTAATCCAATCAGAACGAGTACCCAAGGTGGTGGAATGTAACGTCGCAGACTTACCATAACTTATCGTATGGCAGGTAAATCATATTTAACACAACCAATGAAAGTATCACCAGAAATGTCACCTGCATCCCTCTAATGCGCTTTTTCAAGTCTTTTTTCAATATGCCTTTAGCATGAATAACTCGACCAATTACAAAAATAATACCGGTGAGATGTATCCATGTTGGGTAAGCACTATTGAATTCTAAAAGTGCCATTAAAATCAGGGTGATGGGGATATATTCTGTCGCATTGCTCTGGGCACTACGAGCAATTTGTAGAGCCTCTACCCCACCATCGGCATAAGCAATTTGATTTAAGCGACGTTGCTTAATTACTTGAACAGCCAACCAAATAATGAGTATTGCGAGAATGTTGGCATACAGAGCTGTGATCATATGTCGTCCTTCTTGATCTGGTTTTCACTTATATAAGCGTGTCACTTGGCTATAACTATAGCGGTATCATTATGATAATGCGTCAAATAATCTCAAGTTATGATTTCTACTCGGAAAAAAACGAAAGCCAATGCTTCATGACATTAAAAATGCCCTCGAATGGAGGGCATAAGAATAAAGAAGCTAATATGTGAGAATATTGAAACCACTATAAGGGGTGTTTGACCAGCTTTTTGCGCCGATGCCCTTTGATAATACTTTCAAAAATTGTGAACAACAGCCCTGCCCAAATAAATGCAAAGGTCACCGCTTTCACTTCGTCAAACAACTCGCCAAAAAACATAACTGCCAACACAAACTGCAAGCTTGGTTCGATGTATTGCATTAGACCGACGGTTGATAAATTAGTTATACGTATTGCGATAGAATAAAATACGAGTGGTAAAAGTGTGATAGGTGCACTGCCAAAATACAAAAGCAATGTTGTGGTATCTGTGCCCGAAGCCAGTTCACCAGTTGCCCATTGTTTATAGAGCAAATATGCGAGTGCAACTGGAGTCAGTAACAACGCCTCAACAAACAAGGTTGTACTCCAGTCATAATTTATCTTCTTCTTGTACAGCCCATACAAAGCAAAGAACAACCCCATCGTTAGTGCGATAACGGGTAGCTGACCATAGTGAATCACTTGATACATAACACCAATTGTTGCCAACACTATTGCAATAAGTTTGCCTTTTGAGAGCCTATCCCCAAGAATAAATACGCCCAGCGCAACAGATACTAATGGTCCAATAAAGAAGCCTAAGCTGGCATCGATGACCCGATGATGGGTCAAAGCCCAAGTGAACGCACTCCAAGAAATACACATCAAACTGCTCGCCACAAACGTGTACCACAAGGATTTTTTATCAAGCCAGATTTCTTTCCAATTCAGCCCTCGACGGGTTATCCCAAGTACAATTAGAAACCCGACAGGTACAGACCCAATGATTCGCCATGCTAGCAACTCATCCATAGAAGCATTTGGTAAATAACGATAATAAATTGGTAGCAATCCCCAGATCACAAAGGAGAATGCTGCCATAAAAGTGCCATAACGAGTGTTATTCATAAAACTATCGCCCATCTAAACGACCAATTTGGCGTAAGTAAACAAGTCCGCCATACATAAAAAGGAATGCAATCCCGCAGTGACTTTATGATGCAGATGGCATTATTGGCTCAACGCTTGTACGACGGCGGTAAAGCCACTCACAAAACACAACATAAGTGCCCCAAACCGAATCTTTTCTTTTGGTAACGACTGGGTAGTTTTCATTGCTAGCCAGTAACCAAGCGCCGCAGCAGGTAATAGAGGAATAGTAATGACCAAATGATGCAATGTGAAGAAGCCCACTGGGATTTGTACTATTAGTGAAATAATCGAACTGAAAACAAAAAAAGCCGATAAGTTGCCGCGTAACTGATTTGCTTCTTGATGCTGCAACAATAACGCCATCGGAGGGCCTCCAATCGCAGAACTGGTACCAAACAACCCAGAAAAGAAACCAGCACATGTCATACGCGAAGGCGTAGGCTCAACCCGAAACGGTAAAACACTCACCAAGACTGCAAACAGCACCAACAAACCAATCCAAAGCGTGAGAGTTTGTGTAGATACAAAAAAGAGTAGCAAGCCACCAGCAATTGATCCCGGCACTCGCCCAATCAACGCCATCTTTAAGCCGCCGATTTCAACACTACTGCGGTGCTTCATCGCATTCATCAACGAAATAAATAACGCGACTAAACAGATTGGCGCAGGAACATATTCTGGCGCCCAAAGAATCAGTAAAGGTGCGGCAACAATAGCCAAGCCAAAACCGATTGCGGTCTGGACATAAGAGCCAAGAAATATCAAACCTATTGCAAGGAAGTTTATCGAATCGAATTCCATTTAGATTATTCTTATATTTGAAAAACAAACACAAAACCAAAGCACATTCGCATGATGAATACCTCAGGCATACTGCGATATGAATTCCGCGTAGCATTCATCAAAGTGAATAAAAAGACAATCCATTTGTGCGGTTCGCCCTCATTTGCATTTTGTATTTCATTCCGCTGATGTACATGTTTGCTTACATCGAAGAGGATTCATGCTCGCCTGTTCACGCAGCATTTCTTCAGCGGAATTAATGACCTCTTAAAATCTAGCAGAATTAGACCCGTGAATTCTCCATTGCATTTAATGGATTCAGTCAATTAGTGCGGCGTCGGTATAGCACTTTACAACTCACCTCTTTATACTACTGATCGATTTATCATTACCGTACTTATTTACACAATAAACAAGTGTACGGTCAGTGTTTTTCTACCTTTAACTTGCTGTGAAAATAATATGAAAAAACAAACGGGATTTACTCTAATAGAGTTAGTCGTAGTTATTGTCGTGCTCGGTATTCTTGCTGTCACTGCCGCGCCACGCTTTTTAAACCTTCAAAGCGATGCACGTGAAGCTCGTTTGGAAGGAATGAAAGGCGCTATTGCATCAGCATTAGGCGTAGGTTATGGGAAAATGGCGATTGCAGGGTTGGAACATTATCCATATATATCAAATAAACACACTGACGCAGGTTCAGGTAAGGGCCCAGAAAGTCTGCCTTTCTCAAGCTGTGAGTTAAATGGCTCTCTTAGCTGTACATTTAGGTACGGTTACCCAGATGCAGATGAAACAAGCTTAGCTCTATTAGTCTCGGAACTTGAGAATCAGCACGGTGATAGTGACTGGAAAATTGTTCAGACTAACAACATTAAAGTCGTCATTTCAGCAAGAGATGGTAAAAATAGTAGCCTAACTCAATGCGGAATTTTATATGGGCCGCCGCAGACTCCAAACGAGAGTTACACCTTAGAGATTCTTCCCTGCCCTCAATAAAAATAAGGCTGCCAATCGGCAGCCTTATTTGTTTCATCTGATCGGTTTTTTACGCAAAGTTAAACACGTATTTATCCATCATATTCACCATGCGGCCAATCTCTGGCTTGGTAATCGTATCATTTGCGCCAAGAGATAGTGCTTTCGCTCGGTTATCCTCACTCATCAATGACGAGAACATAATGATCGGCATTTCATGAAACGCTTCGGTATCGCGTAGTCTCTTCACTAAGTGCATACCATCCATTCGAGGCATTTCTACGTCCGTAACCACCGCATCTAATAGCTCTTTAACTGGCAAGTTTTCTTCTTTCGCGACCTCGATCAAGCTCATCAACTTCTCATGCGCCTCACCACCGTCTTTACATGTGATCACATTGTAACCTGAAGAAGCTAATGTATCTTGGATCAAAGAGCGAATAAAGGCTGAGTCATCCACCACCATGATCGTTTTAGCATTACGCTTACCAACCATTCTCTGGTTGAGATCCACCGACTTGTCCCCTTTCACATCGTATTTTTCCATACTCAGTTCTGGGTTGATGTCTGCGATGATTTTTTCAAAGTCGAGAATCATGATCAGGTTGCCTTCTTTACGGACAACGGCTACTACACAATCTTGTTCGCCCGCTTCCAAAAACTGACTTGGTGATTCCACATCATTCCAAGAGATACGATGAATACGCGAAATGCTGTCAATTAAGAAGCCATTGGTCATTTTGTTGAAATCCGTAACGATTACAAACTTGCGCTCCAGATCTTGTCGTGTTGGCACACCTAACCAACCAGCTAAATCCACTAAAGGCGTCAGTACATCTCTGGATGAGAACACACCAATCATATGAGGTTGTGCGTTTGGATAATCGGTTGTTTCTGGCACGCGAATCACTTCTCGTACTTTCGCAACGTTAATGCCGTAATAACAAGTTTTTGTGCTGCCATCTGGCAATGTTTTTTCTAAATGAAACTCGATGATTTCAAGCTCATTGGTACCACTTTCTGTCAAAATGGTGCTGGTTACGTTACTCATAAAGCCAATTATCCAACCAAAAATACGCATCAGAAAAAGTTTGATGCAAACGCCATGAGAAGCCATTCTCTGGCTAAAAATCCAAAAGTCCTTTTTAGTCGTTACAACAAAATTTGTAAACCATCAAAAGGACGGCTAACGCACATTTCCATACCAAACCATGTAAAATTGTCTCATTTTTGAACACGACATTATGAGTGGCCAAAGTGCGAATTAACACCTCCACTTTTAGCGGCAGAGTCAATGAAAAGTTTAGAAATAATTTGAAGTGATGTTCAGCGTCAATAGCCAAACCTATCCAACAGATATCAGTACAAAGTTGGCTAGCGTGCTCATGCCTAGTGTAGAACAAGCTCTCTCCAAGTGGCTTGGTATAAAACTGCGCTTGCTAACACACGGGTTTAAATCGAAGCGCTAGAAACATTACAAGAAAATCTGAAGGCATAGAACACTGAAAGAACACTTTCAGTTTGTTAGTTTTCTGTCAACGTAAGTTTCAAGCAATCATCCTATCACTAGGTATTTCAATACCTGACATCGCTATTCCCATAATCAAGACACTGATTTTCACTTTTGGAAAGAGTCATTTTCCTTCCTCTTAGCAAGGTTTTTCCTACAATCCTATTCATCCAATTGCGCTGTCGCCTGACAGCACACTAGTTGATGTATTAGGTGAGGTTCACTTTGAATAATGTTCTTATTATCGACGCTCAACCATTGTATAGCGAAGCACTTGCTTCTCTAGTTGAATCTGTAATCAACGCAGCTGAAGTGATTCAAACCACTGACAGTGCGGAAGTGATGGATCTTGTCCGAGGCCAAAAGATTGATTTGATTATTTTAGACGTAGTACTTGGCGACCGCGATGGTATGCGTTTAGCCAAAAACATTTTAGCGACGGGATATCGTGGCCGACTGTTATTTGTTTCTTCACGTGACTACTCGAGTCTTTCTAAAGCAGCGTACGAAATGGGCGCAAATGGCTTCTTAAGCAAACATGAAACAAGAGAGACCATTATTGACGCAATTGTGAGTGTTTCACGCGGTTACTCAATGTTTAAGTCGACTCACACACCATCGTCGGGTAACGTAACACTTTCAAATCGCGAAGCCATGGTGTTCCATTATCTTGTACAAGGCTACTCTAATAAGAAGATTTCTGAACAACTTTCACTCAGCGCTAAAACAATCAGCACCTACAAAACGCGTATTCTGAAAAAGTACCATGCGGACACGTTGATTGAACTTCTGCATACTATTCCTCAGTCAGAAAACATTGAGTTTTGCCGCTAAGCGCTCATGTATTTTGCAATAGCACCGATTAACAGCTGGTGCATTGCATCATGTCTTAAGCTTTGCTTCACCTGTACAACCACTTTTGGCCAGCCATCTGGGTAAAAATGCTCTGGCACTCTTATAAATTTATATCCATCAATTGGCGCCTGATATTCAAGTAGCACGGTTGCGGCGCTTTTTTGCTTAATTAGCTTCAATACGCTGCTTACGTTGTCTAGAGCCGCAATACGGTTGATGACCATACCGTGGCTTTCCATTGCACGCTTAACGAGCTGCTCTTTCTCTTTCCAACCGATAATCTCTAACATGATAAAGGGAAGTTTGGCTGCTTCTTCTAGGGTGGTAATTCCCAGCTCTTCAGGGACAACTAACACAGCAGGCGCATAGCCGATGAACTTCTGATAAACAGATTTCGGAACATCCTCGTTGAAGTAATGTAACTGCGCATCCACTTTGCCTAGGATTATCTCTTCTATCGTATACTCTGTAATCGTTGCTATCGAAATGTGCGCCTTGGGAAACAGCGCCATTAAATCCATTGCAAGTAAATGCCCAAATGAGTATTGAGCGGTTTGCGGCAAACAAATGGTGATGTCTTTTTCGTAATTTTCCGGTTCAAACTCATCTCTAATTAGACAAGTTTCAAGCTTCTCGAGTGCGTCGGAAATTTTAGGTAATTGACGTTTTAAATAGTCCGTCGGTTCCATGTGGTGAGGATGCCGAATAAACAATTCATCGTTTAGCTGGAGTCGCAATCGGGCAAGGTATTTGCTAATTGACGCTTCGCTCTTCCCCATCGCTTTCGCAACGGGCTTGAGCTGACGGTGCTTATCCAGTAAGACAAGTATTTTAAGTAAGTTTAAGTCGAGATCTTTGTTCACGTGCGACACCAAATGTAAGGTCGAGAATAAATAGAGCAATCACTATTTGTTGACTGCTCTAATATAAAAGACCACTCATTCTGTTTGGTCAAATTAATCAAACAGTTATGTCATGGTTATGTTCCGTAACTTAACATTGAGTCAATACTAGCGCTGCTTAATGGGACTTTTGTCTGTGTTTTTTCATCTCATAGAGATCTTCATCTGCACGTACAATAACGTCCTGAAGCGTTTCGTGTAATTCATTCGCCGCGATACCAGTACTCACACTAACTTCGATATCCAAGGTCTTTAGTCGGTTATCTTTAACGACACTACGAAGCTTCTTCGCCAATATTGAAGATTGACTGATACTGCAACCCGGCAGAATCGCAACAAACTCATCACCACCAGTTCGAACTAGATAATCACTATTTCGAAACACTTTAGACATGGCATCAGCAATAATTCCAATAACTTCGTCCCTACATGGTGACCGTAATGGTCATTGATTCGCTTGATCCTATCGCCATCTATTGCAATGACGGAATATGGCGCGGTTTCCAAACGACGTTTGAACTCGCTATCTTGAAAAACTCTGCGGTTAAACAATCCCGTTAAATCATCTTTCGTCACGTTCGTCAGTGCTTTCGCGAGGCGAAGTTTGCTCTCTTTAGATTCATAAGCTTTGTTGTAATACGCTAAGGTTACGAAAAAGAAGATGATAAACAAGAACACGTAATCCAATACAATTTTACTGAATGGGTACATGTAAACGATAAGATTGTTGTTGTCTGCGACATATGATTGGGTGTACGCGAATGATGGAAAGGGGTAGCCAGCGAAATAAATCACCATTTGTTTGTTCCCATTCGCTATTTGAACATCCACCGCTTTCCCATCATTATAAAGCGGCGAGAGGTATAATTGTTCCGAGAACTCTCCCACTAACTCACCTTGAAAGTAAACCGGACTCATGATGCTTATCGCCATGTCATCGGAGTATGTCGTTTTAAATGGTAGGGAAAACAATACCCGGTCCGTTAGTTGCTCTTTCCACGCGGCTAACACACAAGAATAGTTACTTTTACACCAATCAACATCAAACGTGGCTTTCACTCCCTCTAGCGCTTCAATCGGTCTCTCTAAGATGAGTTTGTTTCCAGTATAAGAACGAAAATACATAACGGCATTTTGTCGATTGAACGCATTTGATAAATACGCTTCAGCCTGATGAAGCGATTTCCGTGCAACAGCTTCAACGTAATTGAGTTTTTCATAACGTGACAGGGAGTAAATCGCATCTTGAAAGCTCAGCTCTGTTTGCGCTTCTACTTCACTCACGCTCATGCCTTTGTATTGCTCGAGCTGCGCTTCCGTCAATAGCCCCATGAGAATTACTTTTTGTTTTATTTTGGCTAAATTATTCGCGTAAGTGTTGAACTGCTTTACTTCATAAGAAATTAACACCGCACCAATCATTGTGACAGAAGTGACGAATAGTAATGTTGCGATGAAAAGAGACAACGCGATACTTTTAAGTGTCATGATGCGGTCTTACGCCCCCGCCACTCTTGTTAGCTCAACAATGTTCTTTACGTTAAATTTATCCAATAGACGGCGTTTGTATGTGCTGACTGTTTTATCACTTATTGATAGCACTGAAGCGATTTCTCTATTGGACTTTCCTTGTAATAAATACTTCATTACTGCGCTTTCTCTGCTTGAAAGTTGTGGCATTTCTCGAACGCTATTAACAACTTGCTTAAATTTGAAGAAGGTATACCCCTTCTCTACCGCTTCTATCGCGTCTTTAAGAATGTCGTGATTTTCCGATTTACACACATAGCCATCAGCGCCAGAACGAAAAGCCATTTGGCTGTACATTTGGCTAGTTTCAGCGGAGAAGAAAATGACTTTGCCTTCATAACCATGGGATTTGATACGTTTGTAGAAATCAAACCCATCGCAATCTGCCAAGTTCACATCTAAGATCAACAGTTGAATTTCTTCCTTTTTCAATATTTGTAATGCCATCTTCGCTGATGTTGCAGTAAATACCCCATTTGTTTTCCCTAACTCTTCCAACAATGACTTGATTGCAACACAAACGAGAGGATGATCGTCAAAGATCAAGTAATTCAATTTATTCATATCTTTCATTTAGTATGGTTATGGCTTCTAGTGGCATGGGTTTATCAATGTAGAAGCCTTGGCAAAGATCAATCCCATACTCACGTATCGCTTGCAGTGTGACTTCGTCTTCAATACCTTCCGCGACCAGTCGTATATTTAAACTTTTCGCTAACGCGCAAATAGCAACAACGATGTTGCGTTTTTTGATGTCGCATTCGACACCTTGTACAAACGAACGATCGATTTTTAACTCGTTGAATGGCAGTTGAGCCAGTTTTTCAAACGTCGATGACCCCGTGCCAAAATCATCTATTGAGACAGTGACACCGTTCATCCTCAACTTGAGTAAATTCTTGTACAGGGACGCGCTAGTCTGAAATGTATCTCGCTCTGTAATTTCAATGGTGATTTGTGATGGGTCAATCTCGCTCTCTAAACATTGCTGTAAAAAGTAATGAGAGAACGCCGTATCTTCTAAGTTTTCATGGTCTACATTGATGGATACGTTTTGCGTCAATCCGCGGTGTTTCATGTCATAGATAACATTACTCAATACAGCTTGAAACAACTCTCCAGAAAGGCGGCAACGCTCTACAATTGGCAAAAAATAATGAGGGGGTAACACACCATAAATAGGATGATTCCAACGCGCGAGCGCTTCATACCCAAGCACTTCCCCACTTTGCACATCGACTAAAGGCTGGTAATAATTTTTCACGCGCCCTTCAGCCAGAGCAAACAGGAATTCTTGATCTTCCACTTCAATAGGTTGCGCAAAGCTGACTTGTTTCGCTTTTTCATCTTTTATTTTATCTAACAAATCAACGACTTCATTTTCATCGTATGGCTTAGGCAGCTTCCCTAATACTTCAAAACTAAATCCCTCGCACATGGCTCTTACCGCAGAAATAATGGTCAATTCCATTGCACTGACCAGTACAACTTGCCCCTGGTACTGGACTTTATCGAGCATTTCCATCATATCGATGCCGTCTTTTCCGGGCATTTGGATATCACAAAAAATTACGTCAAAATGTTGTTCCTGCACACTCTGAATAGCAGCATCCACACAGTTAAAGGGGATGACTTGCGCGCAATAGCGATCCAATATTTGCGAAAGTATTGTGGTTTGTAGCGGATGGTCATCAATCACCATCACATTAAGTTGTGTATTCATTTGTCTCTACCCAATAGTTTATGTTTTCGATCTCCTGCTCGATTCGTAAAATTAGCTCCGCTGTTCGCCTGTCAAACTCCGCAGCACTAACTCGTTCTGCCTCAATACAAAGCTCAGTCAGCATGCTTACCCCTATCGCCCCAACCGCTCCTTTGATGCCATGAATGACCCGTTTTTTGTCTCGCTCAGTCGATGCGGCGTTTAAGTTTTTTATATCTGTAGACATTGATTGACTAAACACGCGCGCAATCTCTTTTGCGTCCTGTGCTTTGAACCGTTTAATCCAGCCGGGCAGCCTACCCCTCTCTTTTTCGCCAATAAATGGAATCAAAACGGTTTTTAATTGATTAAGGTCATAGGGCTTGTAGAGCACATCATCAATGCCGATATCCTGTGTACGTTCAATGGCAAGACGAGCATCTTCTGCTGTCACACCGATGATTGGAATTGCTTTAAATTCGGAGTTTTTCACGTGCCTAACAAGCTCATAGCCATCCATTTCTGGCATATGAAAATCGGTCAGCAGCAACACAACGTTTTCATCTTGGTTGATGTATTCCCATGCTTCGCGGCCGTTATTCACAATGACAGGTTCGATTCCAAGTTCATGAAGCTGCATTGCTATCACACTTTGGTTAATGGGATTATCTTCTGCGACCAGTACCGTGCCGAGAACCCAAGAAACCACTTCTTGATTTGCGTCACTAAGCTTGGTTTCTTGCTGCGTTTGGCTGAGCAAATTGAACAATGTATCTGGATATTGAAGCTCTCTTAGCGTAAGACTGCCAAGTACCCTTTGTTCGTCACGCAGCATTAGGCCATTAAAACTGGCATCGCTGTCGTGTATAGGGTGAAGGTTCGCCACCATTGTTTTTAACGTCGCTGGACGCATTTTCCACGCGTCACACCACTGGCGAACATTAAGTGGTAAGCTCTCGCTATACGTCCAGTTCAAACAAACGTCTGGCTCAGAGTCGCAATGCTCAATTGGCAGTCTGACAGTAATCGTCGTGCCCAAGCCAAATTGTGAATCGATGTAGAGCACGCCGCCCATGCAGTCGATCAATCGGTCAACAATGCTCAGCCCCAATCCAGTACCGCCATATTTACGCGTAATAGTGTCATCCGCTTGAACAAAAGGATTGAGAATGCCTTCGAGTTGGTCATCCGTCATGCCGATACCTGAATCCGCCACTTTCAAAATAAGCTGCTTTTCATGAAGAATGACACTGATTCCAACCTCTCCTTCGGCAGTGAATTTCACCGCATTGGAGAGCAGATTGGTGGTAATTTGCACCAATCGCAGCGCGTCGATTTCAATGAAAGCATTCGAAAATGGTTTGATTGTCACTTTGTAATCCAAACCTTTCGCAAGCGCTCGTGGTTCAAAGCTTCGAAACACATCGCACAAGGTTTTAAGCAAGTCGGTCTTAACTGGGGCGACGGTTAAGTGCCCTGCCTCTAACTTTGAATAATCCAGTACTTCGTCTACTAGCGTATTCAAATGATTGAGCGAGCGTATGGCTTGGGCAATTAACTCGCGATTTGAATCTGCCGTCACTTGGCGATTTAGCAAATCGAGGATGCCGTGTGCTGCCGACAATGGCGTTCTTAATTCGTGACTCATGGTTGCCAAAAAGTTTTCGCGCGCACGTACCGCGGTTTGCGCTTCTTTTTGCGCATCGATTAACGCCTGCTCACGTTCTTTTTGCTGGGTAATATCTTGAATAACAGTCAGTACAAACTTGTTCTTACCGCTAGGAGAAGCGATGACTTTGCGTTCTCGATATACATGTTTAATATCAAGTTCACAGCCCGACGAGGCAACCTCTTCTGAAATACGCTTTCCAGCAATAACAGTGGTTAGTTCATCAAAATTATTCACCAGAGGAGCGTGCGCAGAATCACTTTTCAACTTACATTGTTGGCACTGTTTACTGTTGTAGTTGGCACAATTGCTCATCTCCATATGGTTATTTTCACTATGGATAAAAACCAAGCTATTGATCTCTTTGATGATGTCCATCAGCCATTGCTTTTCCGCTTCCTCATTGTCAGCATTAAATTCGGCTAACCTCACTTTAAGTCGCATGTGAGATAAGATGAAATACGCCGCAATTAACATGAGACAGAATATGAATGAACCAGCAACAACAAATGTAGCGATCTGCTCCGCGTCATAGCCATAAGTCAGTTTGAAGCTTCGGTGAGAACGCAGCAGTTTTTCGATCTCGTTAGAATCAATGGTTTCGATGATGCTGTTCAACATGTGTTGAAGTTGTGTATTGTGGTTTGCAACCGCAAATGCATTAGAGAACGTCAAAACCTCCTCCGCATTGATCACCAAGCCATCGACTTGATCTTGTGCAATCATGTTGTGAACGATGTCGTCAGGAATGTAAGCCACATCCAAAACGCCCGATTTCAAATCGGTAAGCAGCTTTTTCAAATCATCATAATGATCAACTTGGCCTTGTTGCCAAGTGCCCAAATGAACTAACCCTTGCTTTTTCAAAGTGAGCAGAATACCCGCTTCTTTCAGTGCAGATTTATCGCGCTTGCTCTGCTCCGTTTGGATAGCCACGTAATTACTGTGCATGAATGGTTTAGTGAACAACCAATCTGACTTAGGTAGCTCACCCACATAAGAGATGGGGACTATATCGGCATCAAATGCCGTTAATCCGTTAGAAAGGCTCGACGTCGGCTTCACATACTTAAAGCTCAAGCCAGTACGAGACTGCAATAAGTCGACAAAATCTGGAAAGAAGCCATCTAACTCGCCCGTTTGCGAATCTCGGTAGAGAAACGGATAAGCTTCGTCACTGCTGCTGTAAGTTATCACTAGTTTGTTTTGATGATTACGTCGGTAATCTACCAATAACTTATCACTGATATGGTAAGGATTTTTCGAGGCGACGGAGCGAATGTTTTTTCCATTTTGCTCCCACTGAAGGATTTTGTTGATGTCATCGATCAGACTCTGTTTGTCCAACGAAGCGATAAAACTCACCTCTTCGTTTTTCAACCAACTGGGAATATCGACAACCCCTTTTACAATGTCATTCAAATCCAAATATTGGGTAATACCAACATAAGTGTAAATCAGCGCGTTCGCTTTACCTCGCTTAACTTCATTAAACGCCTCTAAACGTGTTTTAACGTAATGTATCTTATCGATACCGCGTTCAGTGAGGTTGTCACAATACACACTGCCCTCAACACACACCCATTTAAGATCACGCGCATCACTATCTCGGTAAGTGGCATTCCGATACCAAACAGCGATAGTGCTCGAAAAGAAAGGCATCGAAAACAAGAAATGCTTTTCTCTTGCTGCTGTTTTACTAAATCCAACCGCACCATCAATCTTCTTGCTTTCGACATCCGCAAGTAAAGACGGAATATGCTTGTAAGTCCGAAGTTCTAACTCATAATCCAAAGCTTTAGTAATGTTAGACAAATACTCAAGACTAATTCCGTACGAAGGACCAACGCTACCGTCAAACGAGTCTTTAGCTTCGTCTTGCGCAATAACACCAACGATGACCTTCGGTTTAGGACTCTGTTTGGCAGTTGAGCAAAAAGAACTCGCTAAAAAAATTAAGGCGACGGACGATACCGTAATACTTCTAAGAATACTGAGCATGACTGCTTCCTCTGAATGGAAGCTCAGACTAGTTTTTGTCAGATAAAAGTCAAACTTCGCTCAATAGCGAAATAAAAATAAAGCTTTGATATAAAATCAAAAAACCAAAATCCGTCAGAACAATCTGACAACACAATCCACCTTTGACTACACAGCGTTTGCGTTCGGTCTCTCACCCAGACGGATATTCACTGCGAGTCGGTATACATAAGGGATGTGTGCTTTTAGGTTTGCACGCCATAGCTTTTTACTTTCATCTTGAATGATTCATCATCATTCCATGATAAACTGGCGTATTAACATGAAAGAAAGCTCAACTCCGCGGTTTCGAGCAGCTTGAAGTAAACACAGTTTTAGAAAATGCGTTCTAGTATTGTATTACTCAAGACTCACATTGCTACTTTTACAACCGCTGGAGCATTAGAAAAATTAAGGTATTAAATTCAAATGGTTAATAACTCAATCCAGTGGTTTCCTGGCCACATGCACAAAGCACGTAAAGAGATCGAAGAAGCAATCCCTCAAGTGGATGTGATCATCGAAGTACTGGATGCTCGTATTCCTTTCAGTAGTGAAAACCCTTTGATTTCTCAAATCCGTGGTGACAAACCTGTCGTTAAAGTTTTGAACAAACGTGATTTGGCCGATCCAGAATTAACTCAACTGTGGATTGAGCACTTGGAGCAAGAGCAACATGTAAAAGCAATGGCGATCACGACTTCTGAACCACAAGAAGTGCATCGAATCATGGAGCTTTGCCGCAAACTTGCCCCACACCGAGAAGAAATTGGTAAAAACATTCGCACCATGATCATGGGCATCCCAAACGTTGGAAAGTCGACGATCATTAACACCCTCGCAGGTCGAACAATCGCTGTAACAGGTAACCAACCCGCGGTTACACGTCGTCAACAACGTATCAACCTGCAAAATGGCATCGTATTATCTGATACTCCAGGAATTTTATGGCCAAAAGTGGAAAATCCACACAGTGGCTTCCGCCTTGCGGCTACCGGCGCGGTAAAAGATACAGCGATGGAATATGACGAAGTCGCATTCTATACCATTGAATACCTAGCAGCTCATTATGCAGACAAGCTTAAAGAGCGTTATCAAATTGAAGAGCTTCCAGAATCAGATATCGAGATCATGGAAGAAATTGGTCGTCGCCGCGGTGCACTACGTGCAGGTGGACGTGTTGATTTGCACAAAGTATCAGAGATCTTATTGCACGAACTTCGTCAAGGCACTTTGGGCCAAATTACATTAGAACGCCCAGAAATGATCACTCAAGAGCTGATTGAAGTCGAGATTGAGACCGCCCGTAAAGAAGAAGAAAAAGCGAAGCGTAAAGAAGAGCGTCGTAAGCGCTATTTACGTAATAAGCGATAAGCTTGTCTCTTATCTACTCATGTTTCAAGGCGCGATTTTCGCGCCTTTTTTGTTATCTAATGCGCCCATTTTTTTCACTTTTCAAACTTTATATTCCTCATCCAAAATCCCAGATATGAAGCACGAAAAAACACCGCAAAATCGCCGTATAAACTTTAAGCACAAACTAGTTTAGACCCCGGGCCCCTATAGAGTTACAGCCACCATCCAACCCTCAAATGTCGAGTTTGCAAGGGTCTGCAAACTTATGCAACCTGGTTAGTGACACTCTCCCCAAAATCCGCAATATGAATAAGTGTCAGCGCTGGCGTTTTTCCATATGAAGAAGAGATTTATTATGAGTGAAACTATACAAAGCAAACCACTTCCCTCCTTTATCGAGGAACGCCTAGATTTTTATATTCAAGATCTAATCGAACCGAATGAGAACAAAAAACACCTTGTTCTTGGTAAACGCCCACCGTGTAATGCCGTTGTCCTGCAAAGCAATGATTACCTTGCACTGTCTCATAATAAGGAGATTCAAAACGCGCATCGTGATGCGATTTCCCAGCACGATGACAACGTCGTGATGTCCGCGATTTTCTTACAAGACGATGAATCGAAACCTGTATTTGAAACGCAACTAGCCAGTTTCGTTGGTATGCCTAGTTGTCTACTTTCTCAATCTGGTTGGGCTGCGAATGTCGGTTTATTGCAGACTATTTGTGCACCGAACATACCTGTGTACATTGATTTCTTTGCACATATGTCTTTGTGGGAAGGCGCACGTATTGCCGGAGCACAAATTCATCCGTTCATGCATAACAACACCAGTCACCTAAGAAAGCAGATTTCACGTCACGGTTCAGGGATCATTGTTGTGGATTCGGTTTACAGCACTATCGGGACCATCGCTCCTCTACGTGATATCTACGAAATAGCACAGGAGTTTGACTGCGGCCTGGTTGTAGATGAATCACACTCTTTAGGTACACACGGTCCACAAGGTGCGGGGATACTGCAGGGTCTTGGCTTAACTCATAAGGTCGATTTTATTACCGTTAGTCTTGCCAAGACATTTGCTTATCGTGCTGGCGCGATTTTAGGCCCAGAAAAACTGGCGAAGACGCTTCCGTTTGTGGCGTACCCTGCAATATTTAGTTCTACCGTATTACCGCAAGAGATCATTCGGCTAGAGAAAACACTAGACGTCATAAGAAAATCAGATGATAAGCGAGATATTCTGTTTGAAAGAGCCAAGTCTTTAGCCGTTGGTTTAAAACGCATTGGATTTACTATTCGCAGTGAATCACAAATTATCTCATTAGAATGCGGCAACGAGAGAAACACTGAGCGAGTCCGCGATTTTCTCGAAGAGCGAAATGTTTACGGCGCAGTGTTTTGCCGCCCTGCAACTGGAAGGAACAAAAACATCATCCGTTTTTCAGTCAATGCCGACATGACAGCTGCTGAAGTTGATCATGTACTCACTGTCTGCCAACAAGCATTCGCACACCCTGACTTAGAGTTTGTGTAAGTTAGTGTGTAGATAAAACTAAAGAGCTCAACAGTTTTGCTGAGCTCTTTATTCGTGTTATTCGTTGTGAGCAACTCGCCTCAAGAAAACAAGTCGCGAATGATTAGATCCAGTTTGCGATTTTATCGAACAAGCGATTTTTATCCGCCGGTTTTACGATGAAGTCAGACATACCCGAAGACCCAATTTTGTCCAACGTGACAGGTGAACTATCCCCTGTATGTGCAATAATAGGTACCGACGCATAGTTTTTATCCGAGCTTCGAATTCGCCTAGACGCTTCTACACCATCCATAATTGGCATTTCGATATCCATCAGAATGAGATCAACATCTTCTTGCTCTAGTGTATCCAGAGCCTGCTGCCCGTCTTCTTTCTGAATCACTTCAAAGCCTTGCTTTTCAAGTAACATTGCCGTGAATTTACGCAAAGATTCATTATCATCCACGACCATAATTGTGCGCTTATTTGAATTATCTAACGTCACCGAGGCCGTTGGTGTCGATACATAGCTTGAATCATATAAGAGGCGCTCAACCGTTGGTTTAGTATTCAATAACCAGGCTTGCGTTTCGATCCAAATAGGTTCATATGCAGCCTTGCGTGCTCTCTGAGTCGGATGATGCTCAAAAAGATAAACGATGCGTGCTTCAGTGAAAGACAAGAGAGATTCTAATCTATCCAATTGGTTTGCTCTTGGATCTAAGCTCTCAAGATCGATAAAAATCAGATCGAATTCGAACTCGTACTCTTTCTTTTTGAGTACTTGGTTGGCATCTAAAATCGTCGAGTCAAAGCCCATAAAACGGCTAATATCTGTTACTTTAGACACCAAGATATCTTGGCTAGTCACCGTTAGAATGGTTTTGAGTTTAGTCAGATCGTTTTTGATTTCAGTAACGGTATCAGATGTCGTTAGTGGGAAAGTTAATGTAAATTGAGACCACTCCCCTAACTGAGATTGACACTCAATGTTCCCCCCAAATGAACGCATGACTTTTTTACAAAACGGTAGACCCAAACCATAACTTCCTGATTTGCCAGTGGTGTAAAAGTCTTGAAAGATATTGCGTAGAACATCAGGAGCAATGCCAGCACCATTATCGGTTACAACAATTTGATTAAAGCGTTCTGAACTTATCATGGATACATGTATGTGAAAATCTTCAGATTTACGGTGATGGAAGGCATTCTTGAAGAGGTTATACATAACGTATTTAAGTAACGTATCACTACCTAGAAACTCAAACTCACTTCTCGCATCCAGCGATATGGCAAATCGATCAGTGGCACGTTTATAACTGAAGCTTTCAATTGCCTGTTCAACGACCGAGTGAACTGAATATTTTTTGAAGCTAGAACGAGAAACTCGATTTTCATCAATCGAAGTTAGCAATAAATCGATGGTTTCATTACCCGATTGGATAATGTTCATTGCATCCTGACTCACTTCACGTAATAAGGTGACATCCTCTACACTCATGACGTACTGCTCTTTTCCTGCCTCTTTCATGTTGGGCAAGATCGACTGGATAACATCTATTGAAGTGCAAAGCCCACTCAACGGGTTACGCATTTCATGTGCAATCCCTGCCCCGAATGATTTTGCCAGCGAGACTTTCGCTTCATGTTCAACTTGGTTACGAAAATAGAACAGATTACCGAAGACATAAATAAACAGAAAGATTGGCACATGAGTCCAATCCATGGTCAGGTCCAGATGGAACCCTTTTGCAACCCAAGCGAAGAATGTGGCCAAGCCTATCCCAGCAAAGGTTTGAGCAAACATGACCCTAGTAACATGAACCAGTAAAATGTGTAAGAAAATTGCAGACATAAACGACATAACCCATACATTGGACCAGTCATTCATCAGTAACATATAAAAAAAGAAAAACGGTAAGCACAGCGTTATCGTCACTTGGTAGTAAATAGGAACATAATCTCTCCAAGTCGATGATAAGCGGTTTCTAAAAATGATGCCGAAAAACAATAACGAGCAAAACAATCTAAGAGGTAAATTTTCATAAGCCTGTGGAAAGGCAAACTCCCAGACAAAGTAGTACAGCGGAAAGCCAAGAAACCCCATCCAGCCAACGAGAGTTAGGTTTGGTTCTGCATATTGATAAACCTTACGTATCGAGTCCATATAATCTGTTTTGCTTACTCCGCCTGACGCACAACAATGTGATTTTGATTCACTTTTATCATTTTATTATTAACTAATTATATATTAATCATCATTTATAAGCAGCGCGAAATGACGTAAACAGCTCGCAATACTTATCTTTAGTTTCAATCTTTTAAGACAGCTGCACTTGATTTACAACCAAATAAACAAAGTTGCATATAGTTTAGTGTAATTTTGCGATAATCGCTCTGTATCCAATTGGATGTTAATCTCATTTTGTTCTAGAAACTTAAGTCGCGCCTTTGGCACGGCTTTCCAACGATTTAAAAATAGCACTCACCGCATATAGCGCGGTGACAAACAATTGGCTCGGGGTGTGTCATGAATTCTTTCCAGATAAAAAATGTCATTTTTGATGTAGGTAATGTATTGGTACGCTGGTCTCCAGTAGAAATCGTTCGCTTAACATTTGGTGGGTCCGTAGAGTCAGAGAAAATGGCTCAGATGCTATTTTCATCACAAATCTGGAAAGATTTAAATAAAGGGACGATCTCCGAAAGGGAAGCAAAACAGCGTTATCAACATGAACACCAAGTAACGACGGAAGAAATGGACCGCTTCTTTTATTATGTAAAACACACTCAAATATTACTTTACGGCAGTATAGAGCTGTTAAAACGAGTAAAAAGAGCCGGATATGGCGTATATGCGCTCACAGACAACATCAACGAAATTGTGGAACATCTTCGTACTACCTATGAGTTTTGGCCACTGTTTGATGGAGCAATCATCTCTTCTGAAGTTCAATTACTAAAACCACAAGCGGAGATCTACCAAACTCTACTTTCAAAGTATCAGCTTAACCCCGAAGAGACAGTATTTCTTGATGACATGCCTTACAATGTTGAAGGTGCCCGAGCAGTTGGCATGGCTGCTATTCAGTTTGAAAATGCTCAGCAATGTGAGCTCGAACTAAAAGCCATGGGGGTTAACTTCTAGAAAGCTTTTAATAAAACATAACGTTAGGGTGCATAAACAAAAAAGAGCAGTGTTGAGACTGCTCTTATCTAATGTTTGAGAACGCTAGGTTAGGAGTAAATCACGTTTTCCTCAATCCCACTAACTAATGACTGGGCGTTCTTCCAACGGAATACTTTTTCTAACACCTCTTTGCCATCAGGTGCGCGCCAAGTTCGCTCTTGATCCTCTTGTCCACCAATGTGGCGATAGAATTCAATCGCAGAAATGTTTTGCGACACAACTTCTAAATAAAGACCTGTGTCTTTAAAGTACTGCTGTTGCCATTCTGCGACAGCAAGTAATAGCTGCTTACCAATACCACGACCACGGTAACTGTCATCAACATGCAATGCGTCAATAAAGGTTCCACGCTCGAAATCATGGTTGCCGAACACACAAACAAAGCCAAGTAGCAAACCTCCCTCCTCCGCCAAGACAATGTGCTGATTGAATGGTGGGTTGGTCAAACGGGTTTGCCAAATCAGTAGTTTGTCGTCAATCGCTTCTTTCTCAAGATAGTTATCACTAAGAATGCCACGGTAATGACGCTTCCAGCTATCCGCATGAAGATGCGCAATGCGCTCGTAGTCCTTATATTCCGCTAATCGTAAATCCATTACGTATTCCTATTTTCTTACATTTTTGCTTCTTTATAGAGTCTCGGTATATTCCACCTTTATAACACTTGTTTCTTGGCAGATTTTATACACCTTAAGCCAGAGCTCGTTTTTTAATACTACTCATTATTCAATTAAAAGCAAAATATCCCATCAAGTTCCTTAATCTACACCCAAAGGAATAGTCACATTTGTCTAACTTTAATTTGACTTACATGTGTACGCTGATATTCTGGCGAACAGTTGTTAGCTCAAAGTTAGGGATACACCTGTGACTCAAAACAAACCACCTGTTATCTGGTTGAATACATTAATATTTTCTGCCAGTTTTGTTCTGACTTTTATTGTAATGCCTTGGTATGCATATCATTTTGGACTAGGTTGGGAACATCTAATTTGGGGAGTGATTGCATTTAGTTTTACTAACCTTTCTATTACAGCAGGCTATCATCGTCTCTGGAGCCACAAAACGTACGAAGCTCATCCTATTTTGCGCGCCATTTTTGCGATTGGAGGAGCATTTTCTTTGCAAAATAGTGCATTACATTGGTCTTCTGATCATCGTGTGCATCACAAACATGTCGACAATAACGATAAAGATCCGTACTCAGCCAAGCGGGGTTTTTGGTATTCTCACATTGGGTGGATGTTACGTGATTACAATAAATCAAAGGAAAACGAATATACAAACTGCCGTGACCTAAAGCGCGACAAAATCGTCATGTGGCAGCATAAGTATTATGTTCCACTTGCCCTACTGACTAATATTGGTTTCCCAGTCATGCTCGGACTGATCTACGGTGATATCTGGGGGATGTTATTGGTCGTTGGTGCGGCTCGACTCTTTATGAGTCACCATACGACTTTTTTCATTAACTCCCTCGCACATATTTGGGGTAAGCAAACTTTCACAGACAAAAACACTGCTCGCGATAATGGTGTACTCGCCTTTTTCACATTTGGAGAGGGTTACCATAATTTCCATCATATTTTCGAGAATGACTATCGCAATGGCGTGTATTGGTGGCATTACGACCCAACGAAGTGGTTGATAAAGTCATGTTCTTGGCTAGGACTCACATCTAAGTTGCGCACAACGCCTACATTTAGAATTGAAAAAGCCCGTGCGAGTCAACTTTTGAAGAAAGCAAGAGAAAAGCTAGAATCGAAACCGAACACGCAAACAATCCTCGATCAGCTGCAGCACGAGTTTGATACTCTAGTTCATCACATGCAGGAATACTACGAGATGCGCAAAGAAGTACTCGGTGCCAAAACTGCCAGTGTGGTAAAAAAATACGAATGTTCTGTAACGAAAATGAAGTACCAGCAAATTAAAGCAGAGTTCGAACGGCAGCAGCGTAGTTGGAACCTTATGGTTCGTCGATACGCATAGTTTATCCTCATTCTTACGATTACTTAGCTTCGCTTCGGCGAAGCTTTTTTGTTGTGAAGAGTGTTTTCCAATAATTGCTTACTGAGTAAAGTCTTTTTCCTATTGTGAATCAATTCACTCTTTATTCATTCACTTTCCTAGTCATATTTTCCTTCCTATAAATAGCTTCAAACCAGCACATAACACTTAGAAAACCAAATTCCAACAATACAATCTAACGAAATTATTTATTAAATTATTATTTGTCTCAGATCATGCAAGCCCCATATTTGTCTCGTGCCACAGCTAAGAATTCTGTAAATTCCTTGTCATAAACTGAAACAGTTTCTTTCTTTTTTACATAACATTCGGAGATCCCTATGTTAGAGCTCTTAATTGGCTTAGTGGTTACCATTGCGGTGGGTTACTTTATTGTCAAAGGCTATAAAGCTGCGGGCGTGTTACTGACCGCTGGTATTGCTTTACTTCTTATGACTGGCGTTTTGGGGCACGACGTGCTGCCGTCAAAAATCACCTCAACTGGTAACATGGTGACAGATGCGCTTGAATACGTGAAATACATGCTTCAATACCGCGGTGGCGGTCTTGGTATGCAAATCATGCTGCTTTGTGGTTTTGCGTCATACATGACTCATATCGGCGCGAACAACGTGGTAGTGAAACAGTTCTCTAAACCGCTTTCTGTCATCAAGTCTCCTTACGTCCTTTTGGTAGCGGCTTACATTGTGGCGTGTTTAATGTCTCTTGCGGTAAGTTCTGCAACAGGCCTTGGCGTACTATTAATGGCGACATTATTCCCTATGATGGTCGCGATGGGCATTTCTCGTCCAGCAGCCGTTGCAGTGTGTGCCTCTCCAGCGGCAATCATCCTTTCTCCTACTTCTGGTGATGTTGTTATCGCAGCAGAAAAGTCTGGTTTAGAGCTTGATGTGTTTGCGGTACAAACTGTGTTGCCTGTTTCTATTTGCGCAATCATCGTCATGGCAGCGGCAGCGTTCTTCTGGAACAAATACTTAGATAAGAAAGAAAATACACCAATGGAAAAAATTGATGTATCAGAGATCAAAGCTGACGCACCAGCGTTTTATGCAGCTCTTCCTTTTCTACCTATCATCGGCGTTTTCCTATTCAACGGTCGTACCATTCCAGGACTTAGTCTAGACATCTACACTATTGTGGTTGGTTCGATTTTCCTTGGAGCTCTGATCCATTATGTTGTAAATAAGTTCGATGGTAAGAAATCACTAGAAGATTTAGATTCTTGTTACGCAGGCATGGCTGACGCGTTCAAAGGCGTTGTGATGCTTTTGGTTGCCGCAGGGGTTTTTGCACAAGGTCTGATGTCTATCGGAGCTATCGATAACCTACTTCATCTAGCAGATAATGCTGGTGCAGGCGGCGTTGCTTTAATGCTTATTCTAACTGCATTGACAGTTGCAGCAGCAATTGCAACGGGTTCGGGTAACGCGCCTTTTTATGCGTTCGTGGAGTTAGCACCATCTTTGGCTGCGAAAATGGGATTAAACCCTGCTTTCCTAATTATCCCGATGCTTCAAGCATCAAACCTAGGCCGTACTATCTCACCAGTATCTGGCGTAATCGTTGCGACATCAGGTATGGCAAACATCAGCCCGTTTGAGGTTGTAAAACGCACATCCGTTCCAGTTCTAGCAGGCCTTATCACGGTGATTATTGGTACTATGGTGCTTGTTCCAATAAGTGCCTAACGGTATTGCCACGATCAAACTAAAAGCAATATCCGAACAAAATTACGTTTAATTAAAAACGCCAGCAAATGTGCTGGCGTTTTTTTTATTCTAATGTGTTGATTTACGCTGACTTAAATCGGTCAGGAATCTTAGTGATGCTCTCTCTGTAGCTAAACCATAAGTAGGTAACGGCAAGCGAAAAGAATAAATATGAAAGTGCGAATACGATTGGAGACGTGATTAATTCCGCGGACATTCCCCACATCACACCGACTACGGTTATCGTCAACTTAGAAAGCATACCGCAAATGAGTAGGAGTAAAGCAAGCTGTGGAAAGCGCGAGCTGCGAAATGTGAAGAAATAACAGCTACCTACCGCTAAAGAAGCAATAGATAAGCCCAACATAAATGAATGGATGTGGTCTGCTGATGCGATACCAGCGGATACCGAAGCCATGAGTAATAGGAACAGTTTCATAAGTCACCTCACAACAAATCTAAAAAGCATCCCTTCATAAATGAAAACTCATTTTTCACTATATTCTGCGCCTAAAATCAGCAATTACAAGTTACTTTTTTGCTCACTTAATGAACATAAAAGCTAATCAGCTTCAATTATTACAAAAGGTTAACAATTAAAAATTAAGAAACCCTTTGCATCTGATACTTACGACAGTTAGATGATAAATTCGCCATTTTTGTTACAGATGGTTAACATGGAAACATTTTGAAATTTTTTATTTGAAATGTGAACTGTGCACTCAACAGCGTAAAACCTCTCTGTCTTGACTCATCATTCGTTATTAGCAAACAAAAAATATCACTTTTTTACAACGTTCTTACTACATACAAAACCATGAATTCACATCCACTTTTAATGTTGCAAATTATTTTATCAGTAACCGTAAAAAGAGATTCCAATCACATATTTATTGGTTATAATCCGCGCTCATTGCGTTAAACGTTGAAAAACGCAAACTAATTTTGAGAAAAAACATCTTTAAACCAACCTTCTTTGCGGCATTGCCAATAAGAGGAAAAACTGAGAATAAAAATGAGCAAGATTGATAAAGCTATGCGCATCCTGTTAGCAGGGTTCTGTATCAACCTTTGTCTTGGCATCCTGTATGCTTGGAGTGTATTCAACAAGGCACTGGTAACTGAATCAGGCTGGAGTGCTGCAGAAGCTTCTGCACCTTACGCAACTGCAACCATCACTTTCTCTATCTGTCTTCTTATTGCAGGTATTCTTCAAGACCGCATGGGCCCTCGAATGATCCTTATCCTAGGTACTGTTCTTACAGGTCTGGGCATGATCGCGTCTGGCTTTGTGAACTCTCCACTAATGTTGAACATTACCTTCGGTGTGATCACAGGTGCAGGTATCGGCTTTGGTTACGCATGCCTATCACCTTCTGCGATGAAGTGGTTCCACGCTTCGAAGAAAGGTATGGTTAACGGCATTATTGCGGCAGGTTTTGGTCTAGCGGCTATTTACCTTGCGCCAGTAACTTCTGCGCTAATAGACAGCATGGGCATTCAAACTAGCTTTATGATTCTTGGTGTTGGTATCCTAGCGATTGCGGTTCCTCTTGCAGCAACCATCAACAACCCACCAGCAGACTACACACCTGCGGAGCCTAAAGTAAAAGAAGGCCAAGCACCTAAAGCGGTGAAAAAGTCAGATGACTTAACTTGGAAAGCAATGTTGAAAACGCCACAGTTCTACTCTCTATGGATCATGTACGCGTTTGCAGCTTCTGTTGGTCTAATGATCATCGGTAACATCACGACAATCGCAAGCGTTCAAGCAAACTTGCCAAACGCGGTTTACCTAGCGTCTATTCTTGCTGTATTCAACTCTGGCGGTCGTGTTGCCGCGGGTATGCTTGCAGATAAAATCGGCGGTGTTCGTACGCTTCTACTCGCGTTCGTTCTACAAGGCGTAAACATGGTGCTGTTCGCGACGTTCGACTCTGAGTTTACACTGATCATCGGTACAGCAATCGCAGCGGTAGGTTACGGCACGCTTCTAGCGGTATTTCCTACTCTAACGGCTGAGTTCTACGGTCTGAAAAACTACGGCACTAACTACGGCGTGCTTTACACAGCATGGGGTATCGGTGGTGCAATCGGCGCAGCGGTTGTTGGTTTCTCGATGACAAATGGCGACGGCTACACCTTGGCTTACACAATTTCTTCAGCAATGATGGCAGTATGTATCGTACTAGCGTTCATCACTAAGCCATTGTCTGAAGCGAAAGTAGCACAACTAAAAAACGCATAATTGCGAATTGATTTGATAGCAAAAAGGCTTAACCTATGGGTTAAGCCTTTTTTGTTATCGGTCGTTTATGGAAAGCCCTATCGAACTAGCACCAGACTACTATCTAGAGAACTTCTTTAAGCTGACTCATCACGCAGTAACTTGGTACAGCGATTTACTAACCAAGGAAGAACACGCATGGCTTTGCTCGTTTGATTCTTTGAGCAAACACGCCCAGTGCCTTTTGGTGCGTTTATATAGCCGAAAGGGATGTTGGTTTCGAAGTGATAAGCTGAGTTATCAAGAAATACCTTCTATCAATGAAGCACTGGCAGAATTGAGTCAACATGAGTTTGTAGCCCTTTCCCCACCCCTTTCTCATCAAGAGTTAGCGGCCAATTTACTGACCAAACCAGAAATCTCTGCGCTTTATCCCGAACTGCCGAAATCACTCAAGAAAGACGCCCTTGTCGAACGTTTGAGTAATGCGGAATTTGATCGTACAGAGAAGCTTGAGTTTACGATCGTCAAACTCAATTCAGCTCATATGATCGACGTGTTGCTCACTCTGTTTTTTGCCAACACCCATCAAGACTTAAGTCAGTTTGTGCTTGATGACTTAGGTTTGCATCAGTTCGAGCAATATCAATTGAGTAAAGTGCGCCGTTTCTTTGATTCACGTGAGCAAATAGACCGTTTAATTGAACTGAGCCAGTTGGCCAACCTGTACTGGCAATTTGACCGAAAAGACAAAGCCAATCTCGACTTATTAATTGAGGCAATGCCTCAGCCCGTTAAACACCGTTACGTAGATCGTAAACGCGAGCACATGTTGAATGACATAGCACGTGATTACGAACGGCTTAATGATCTAGAGACCGCCCTATCTCTATTTGGCCAAACTCAACTCACACCGAGCCGAGAACGACGCGCACGTATCTATGACAAATTAAACCATGATGATTTATTTGGTGACATTGTCACAGATATGCTTAACTCACCGATCGATGTGTCTGAGCTCGAAGTTGCACAAAAACTTGAGCAACGGTTAAAACGACAACAAGGCGAGAAAGTGCCAAGAGTGACGAAGCCAACCTGTACGGAATACCGCCTTGAACTGGATTTATCTCAACAGAGAGTCGAACTCGCCAGCAAAGCGTATTTTGAGTCCTTAGGCTGGACTGTATTTTACGCCGAAAATGCACTGCTTAATGCATTACTTGGTCTCACTTTTTGGGATGCGATTTTCGCTCCCATCGAAGGCGCATTCATCAATGCCTATCAACATCGTCCTCTGGATTTGTACCATTCTGATTTTGTTACCAAGCGCCAAGCTTTGATAGATGCGACGTTTGATGAGTTGGAAACGGGCAATACTCATACGTTGTTAACTAGGTACGATGAGAAGTTTGGTATCAGCAATCCATTTGTGCATTGGAGCTTAATAAGTAAAGAGCTACTCGAAACGGCACTCGATACAATCCCAACTAGCATGTTGGTGGCGCTATTTAAAATACAATTGAGTGACCTAAAGCTTTACCGCAATGGGATGCCTGATCTGATTGCTTTCAAAGGAAACGAGTTCGAATGGATTGAAGTAAAAGGCCCAGGAGATAAACTCCAAGACAACCAATGGCGTTGGATTAAAGAGTTTACTCGCCTTAATGTGCCATTTGCGGTGTGTTACGTCGCCGCAAGTTAACTCTCTTTATATAAAGAGCTTGGCGCATATTCATTAAAACAATTTCTTTTTTACCGCACCTTGCTCTTTTTCTGAAATATTTTTGTTTCTTCACGATCACTTCACGCTTCATCACACACAATGCGCTTCTACTCATTAAGTTGATTTGAAGAGGCAAAATAAAATGAACAAAACCATTCTTGCATTACTCGTTACCTGCTCAGTTTCGGTATCTGCGGCTCCTTATGTAGGTCTGGAATATGGACTAGGCACCACTGAACATGACTTGGAACCTCACTTTTCAGCTGAAAATGTAACACTTAACCCAGAACTTGAGGATGGTATTTTCTCAGGATTTATCGGTTACGCATTTAATGACAATTGGGCAATTGAGCTAGGTTACAGCCAGTTTGACCTTGATGACGGCCGTTCTAAGGACCTTGGTATCAAGACAATTGATGGCAAAGATTACAATCATGAAATGGATTGGGATTCCTCTATCACAGCCAAACAAGTCTCGCTAGCACCAGTGTTTAGCTATGCATTAAGTGATAAATGGACAACAAAATTCAAAGCGGGTTTAACTTACACGCAATACGATGCCAAGGTTGCTCAACATCAAGAATATGAGCTTGTCGCGAATGACGATGTGGAAATAAGCAACACGCTTTTCCATAGCTCGGAGAAAAGCAACGAGTTAGGCGCAATGTTCTCTGTGGGCGCGGAATACCAAGTGTTGCCAAAGCTCACCATTGGCGCAAACGCTAAATACCAACTAGACAGCTACGCAAACACTGCATCCTTTAACGTAGGCACAACTTATTACTTCTAATATAAGGAGATGATAATGAAAAGAGTATTTTTAACATCCATGCTTGCCCTACTTTCAAGCTCGGCTTTCGCCGCGTTTAATGGTCCAGAAGTCAGTGCAATCAATACGGTGAAAGAGGCGCGCAACGCAACCGACGACAGCGCTGTAGTGCTAACCGGGCATATTGTTCAATCATTTGGTAACGAGACTTACTTGTTCAAAGACAACACTGGTGAGATCGAAGTAGAGATCGATAACGAAGATTGGATGGGTCAAGAAGTGACACCAAAAGATACCGTAATGATTCGAGGAGAGGTTGACGCAGATTGGACAACTACGCAGATAGACGTTGAGACAATTCAAAAACGTTAAGAAGCTGACTGATACCTCAACACAAATAACACAGCCACATTTTAGTGGCTGTGTTACGCAATAATCATGGAAAACGCTCGTTTAGCTAGTCAAGCAAGGGCAATCTTGCGGTACGACTAACCGTATACTCTTAGGCTGAACATCAAATCTAATGGTTCTCGAATGAAAAGGTTCTCCATCTAAATTAAGAGGCAATGGATTCGGGAAGTCTATCTCTAACCAGCTTGCTCTTGTGTACTTCACAAACTCTCCTTTCTCACTCGGGTTATTGATCTCGTCGATTACTTTAGGCAGCTCATGAGGTAAAAATGGGCGCACCAATGTTAGATCCATCAGCCCATCATTAATCATCGCTTTTGGAGCTAACTCTTGCCCACCTCCAGCAAGGCGCCCATTACAAAACGCACCGAGCAACATTTCTCCCTGATACGCACCACCTTCAATCGTTATTGTTCCGTCATATGGTTTAAAGCCAAGTGCTTTTACAACACCAGTTAGCGTGTAAGCTCCGCCGCCAAGAAAGTTTTTGAGTTCAACAGGCGTTTCTGCTGTAACTTCTGCGCCAAACCCTGCTGTTGCCACGTTAATAAAGCAGCGATCGTTCGCTTTGACGCAATCGACCAAAGCGGACTGCCCCTCAACAGCAAGAGATAAAGACGCCTTAATGGAATTAGGTACTTGAATAGCGGTAGCAAAGTCATTGGCGGTACCAAGGGGAATAATGGCTAACTCAGGGCGTTTTTCTTTGTCAATTTGAATAATCGCAGAAGCCGCCTCATTGACGGTCCCATCGCCACCAGCGACAACAATACGTTCAATGCCTTCAGCAACCGCTTCTTTTACTAGCCGTGGCATGTCTTGAGATTCCCACGTCACACGCACCTGTACGTCGATGCCTTTGTCTCTCATTTTCATGATTGCATCTCTTAACTCTGGATTCCCAGCTTTTTTTCCGTTAAGGATGGCACGTATTGTCTTTTTCATTGCACTTCCTATTGGTTGATGACTTTTCCTGCTTGCTTAATCTGTGAACGCAACCACTGATGGGCGCTGTCGTTTGTGCGACTAGGATGCCAGATTGTGCAAAGCTCATACATTTGTTCATCAAATGGCATTGATAAAGATTTAACATGATAGGTGTTATTGAACAAGTTGATCATCGACTCTGGCATTAAACCAATGTATTCACTACCACAAATAATTGGGAGCATTTCTAGTACGCCTGAGGCTCGATACTTAATCTTTCTCTTGTCCAAGTCGACAATGTCATCGGCGTTTAACAGGCTCTTACGACTCTGCCACTGCGAAACTACTACGTGTTCTTCTTCAAAAAATTGTTCAGCCGTAATCTCGTCATTGAGGCGGGGATGCGCTTCGCTACATACCACCACCAAACGCTCCGTAAGTACAGTTTCCAGTTTTAACACCGTTCTTGCTCTTGGTGTGATATCAATGATCAAATCGTATCGTTGTAACCGCAGATCACTTTCAAAATCTTCCGTAAAAAGCGGATGTACTTCTAATGCAACATTTGGTGCCGACACACGGATTTGTTTCATGACTTGAGATAGCAACTCAAAGCTTGCAACGGACACACAGGCAATAGAAAACACTCTATTCGACACTTTAGGGTCAAACTCACTAGAGGCCGATAATGTCGAAGTGAAATTTTGTACTGAAGCTAGAAGAGCAGGATAAATATCCATCGCAAACGAGGTAGGCTCGACACCTTTAACGCAACGATGAAACAATGGATCATCGTAGATATCACGTAGCCTTGCTAGCGCTTTACTCACCGCAGGCTGGGTGATGTTTAAACGCGCCGCCGCCCGAGACAAGTTACGCTCTTCATAGATGGCAGTGAAAATGGGGATAAGATTAAGGTCGGTCGGTTTCATGCTATTAAATTTTTCAAAAGTCACTTTCTCTATTTTAATCTAACAGCATGATCCTTCACGTAGCGAAGTGCAATAAATGGGCGGTATCGCTTGTTTTAATGAGTTTTAACTCAATTTTGACGCACTTCATTCACTACATAAACTGGCACCGTAGTGCAACGTAAAGCTTGACTTAGGCTTTGCCTAGGTAAGGGGTAAGAAACTCGCTGACTTCCTCGCCGCATAAACCAGTTTCTACCTCTATACCTGCTTGTTTTAGAATCTCGATACCTCGACCACTGTTGCGTGGGTCGGGGTCCAATATGGCTACGACGACTTTGCTTATGCCGGATTTGACTAATGTCACCGCGCAAGCTGGCGTGCGACCAACAAACGAACACGGTTCCAGCGTAACGTATGCCGTCACCGATTCTAACGAGCCTTGATACGCATTCAGCGCTTCCACTTCCGCGTGATTGCCACCAATCGCTTGAGTATGACCTTCAGAAACGATTTGATTGTCTTTCACTAACACGCAGCCAACCGGCGGGTTGGGTTGACATTCAGGAAGCGCATTTTTGGACACTTCCAATGCGCGGCGCATAAACTCTTGGCTCATTTGAACTCTATTCTCTAATAAAAACGAGGCGCTATATTAGCGCCCCGTTTTATTCATTGCCATCTCTTCCAATGACTTTGTCCAGTTCTGGTAACGCTCGCGGAATACGGAATTTAAAGCGTTTTTGTTTGGTCTGGATTTTGCGCCACATCGACTTCAGTAAATGAGCGCTATTTTCACCATTTTGCATTCGCGACGCACTTTTTTGCCACGATTCACTCGTATCGGCTTTGGTCATTTCTAGCTCGGCCGTATTTAAACGCAATTGTTTGTACAATATGGTCCTTGCTTCAGACCAACGTTTAGCCTTTAACAAACGGTGGAACGTCAACCATGCTGGTGTCGGTCTGTTGCGGTAGTAACGTTTAATGGCTACCAATGAAATAATCACAAAACCCAGCAACACAAGCGTGGAAACAATCCATGCAAAGTACGTTCTGATGAAGGACTTCAACGTGTGCTTCGCGGCAAAAGTTTTGCCCTCTAACATCACCGTTTCCACTTGCTGAGTCTTACTGTTCCACCAACGAAACTCATAATCAGGCAGGGTTAATTCACCACCTTGTTGAATCACGTACACGCTCTCTTCTGTTCGTGTTGACTGGTAATCACCACGTGTTTGCGTATCTGTCAAACGGTGGGGTTGAGGATACGCTTGATAACGGGTTGTTGATTCTCCTTTCAACAAGTCTGGTAGCAATACAGATAGTGAATCTTGAGCCGAAATGGTGATTTTACGCGTGATTGCATCCCCAACTGTGAGTGACTCAGTGGAGGTATCCCACTCTTGCTTTACCTCTACATCTGTTGCAGAAAACCAAGGTGTCTCACCACTCAGCAGGCCCGATGGCAAGACAGTTTTGAACTTAATCGGCTGCGTGTAAAGTGTGCCTGACACCTTCTCGCCGTCCGGCGCAGACACCTGAACGCCCACAGCGACAGGTGGAATCACAAAATCACCAGATGCTTGTGGATACAAAGTCACTTCCCAGCGTTGACGCGACCAAGTTTGTCCCTCTTTTTGCTCAGTAAAGTTGGTTGCTAGTTGATTACGTTGTTTGGCGATAACATTGGGTATTTCAATATTGCCAATTCTCGTACCACCCGTAAACCAACGCGGCGTTGCCACTTCGATGGTTAAAATAACTTGCTCATTGACGCTAAAACTTGGTGTTTTACGCTTCTCTCCAGCCGTTGGTTGTTGACCAACCCACGCTTGTAACTCAACACCATGCTTTCGTTGAACGTCACGAATATCTTGAGCCAACACACTACTGCTCAGGAGGAAACCGAAACAGATAACTAACCACAAGGGTAAAGCAAAGTGCGTAAAACGGTGGCTTTTCATCATTGCACCGCCTCCTCTGTATTTTCGTTCGCAGTAGAGGTTGATTCTCCGGTTTCTATTGAACGCAATTGAATCTGAAACTTCGCATTTAAGAAGTATTTAGGATCCGCTTCGACTCGCTTTAACCATTTGTCGGCTAATTCTTGGCTACCTAAGATGTCGTCTGCACTTAACGTCTCTTTAATCATCAACTCCGCTGACGTTTTTTCATCCGCCCCTTCTGCGGTTTGAGGGTTATCGCCTAGCTCGGTTGATGCTTCTTGCTCCGTTCCTGCCTGACTCTCACTCATCCGGTTGATGTCCTCTACAATACCACCAATCACTTTCAAGTTATGCTCAACATCCGGTCTTAGCCTCTCGCTCAACGTTGGCTTGTTGGCTAGGGATTTTAACAAGTCACGTGCAGCCAAATATTCACGCTGACGCGCCAATGCACTCGCCGCATTATAAAGACCGTAATCTCGAACCTCTTCGGACGGGTCGTTTTGCATTTCCAAAAACGCGCTGTGCGCGAGCTCAAACTCGCTAGCGTAGTAGTACGCCGTGCCTTTGCGTAATGGATCGACAAAGTGTTTTGCAGCTTCTAAATACGCTTGTTGGTTGAACAAACGCTGTCCTTGTTGGTCTGGCGTCAGCCACAAATCCCACCACCATTGCGCCACCTTGTCGAAAGCCGTCACTTTTTGCACAACTTGTGGCTGCTCGGCTTTAACAGAAATGTTCTCCGCCATTGCACTGGCCGGCATCAACAGTGTACCGCTCATCATTACAATCACGCACCACTGCACTAACCACCCTTTTCTAAACCACAGCATCATGATCAACGCGATTGGAAACAGAAGTTGATAACCCATGTCTTTCCAAGGCATTGAAGATTCGCCATTAAGCTGCATATTGCGCTCAACGTATCGGTTCAGTTGCTCGATATCACTATTATCGACAGTCACTTCCACCAATCGACCGTTGGTCTGACTAGCCAGTTTTTGTAGAGAATCCAAATCCATTGGGTTGTTACTCACAATGTCAGCATTCCCTGCCGCAAGAATTAACAGTTGATAAGGTTTGCCCGAGAAATACGCTTGGTATTGCTCAATCGTGGCTGGATTAACGCCATCACTCACCAACAGAACGGTGGAGCCTGGTTGACCTTGCAATTGTTGATCAATTAACGGCAAGGCTTTTTCGGCAAGCTTACCTTGCACGGGCATAATTTCTGGCGTAATGGCCGCCAAAAATGGGTCAAATACTTTGCTGTCTTGAGTTATAGGCATTGCGACATGAGCACTGCCCGCGAACACGACTAAACCCGTTTTTCCGCCTTTTCGCACGGCTAGCAAATCGCGTACTTTCTGTTTGGAACGCTCAAGGCGGCTTGGTGGGAGATCTTTTTGCAGCATCGAGTCGCTGTTATCAAGCACCACAAGCATAGAGGCTTTATCTTCGCCAAAGGGAGAAGGTTCTCGTTGCCACGTTGGGCCTGCACAAATCACAATGGCGATGAACACAATCAGCATCAAGAGCTTAAGCGGCAGTTGCTTACGCCAGCCTCGCTCACCTATCGTCAAAGCATTGCGTAAATGTTCGGGCAGAATATCCTTCCAGCTTGGCTCGCTTTCTTCTCGCCAGCGTAACCACACCAAGAAAAACATGGGGACCAAAGCCAGTAACCACAGTGGTCGAATAAAATGAAACTGCGTAAAGAATTGCGTCCAACTAAGAGAATCAAACATCGCTCTCTCCTAATGATGATCGTGTAACAGCCCTTCTTTTGAGTGTTGCGACGCTGAACGCGAGCAAATGCATGATGACCACTAACGCCATCAAGTAATGATGAAGGCTTTGTTTTGGGCGGTATGTAGTGCTTTCGTAAAGTTGAGGTTCCAGTTTGCCAATTTCGTCGTAGGCAGCCGATAGTTCATCACGGTTGAGTGCTTCAAACGCTTCACCGCCGGATTCTTTCGCAATGCGATGAATTGTGTCCATATCCAACGCGGTTTCACCTATCGTTTCCGGATCACCCATCGCAATCACGTGCACTCTCACGCCTTTGGCTTTCGCAACTTTCGCCGCATCAATCGGTTCAACAAAACTGCCCGTGTCGTTACCATCGGTTAATACAATCGCGACTTTTTCACGGTTTTGGTCTTGTTCTAAAGCACCACGCGACTTATCGCTTTGCTCAAAAACTTTAATCGCTAAGCCAATCGCATCGCCAAGATGGGTACTCTGCCCTGCCATTGCCACATCGGTTTGGTTAAGCAGTTCGAGCCACACTTTTTGGTCTGCGGTAAATGGCGTTTGCACGAAAGCAGCATCACCAAAAAGCACCAAGCCTAATCGGTCACCTTTACGAGACTGAACAAACTCCGACAGCACTTCTTTTGCCGCATCAAGACGAGAAATTTTTTCGCCTGTACGTGAGGTGAAATCTGGCTCGGCCATGGAGCCCGAAAGATCCACCACCACCATCACATCGCGACCTAAACTCTCGCGAACTTGAGGCTCGCCTAACACGGTGGGTTTTGCCATCGCACACACCACCAAAAGCCATGAGAGAATTAACGTTGCTCGTTGCCACCAACTCGGGGTCAACTGGCTTGCACCTTCTGATGGCGTCTCGCCAATCGCTTCCACCAGCTGACTAAAAAACGGCACTTTGATCGCCATTTGCTTAGTGCGATATGCAGGCACCAAGTAGTACACCACCAACGGCAAGGGCAAAACCAGAAACCACATTGGGTGAGCAAATTCAAAACCAGACAAACCAGTTATCGATGCAAGAAGATCATTCATGTTGACCTCCCTGATGTGATTTGCGTTTCAATCGTGGTGATTTCTTTGCCGCGCTTTTTTGAGCATCACCACGGTGTTCACTCACCCAGTTTTTCGCACGAGCAATTAGCGTTACACGATCTTCGTTGGTTAGCATAACGCTTGGGTCGACAATACTTTGTAGCCAGCGCTTTGAAAGCTCATCGTTAAAGACCACAAGCGAGTTTGCTTGAGAATCTTCGGTTTGCGGATACAGCGCATCGAGCTTGCGCAGAAAGGCGGTATCAAACAATTTCGCGTTGCGGCTATCAATATGAATCAGCACTACTTTAAGCACAGAGAACAATACTTTTGGCATGTCTTTGTCGCTCGATTTGATTTGCGAAATCGCCAGTAGAGCTTCTTTTCGGTAACGATTATGCCACCATTGCCGAGCCAATCGATATACGACATACACCAATGCAATGAGCACAACCGCCGCTAAAATTTTCCAGCCAATAGTTTGCGGGTACCAACTCACGCTGGGTGGTACAGCCACATCATGCAGCTCTCTGAGTATGTAGGTACTTGGAGGTGTAGGAAGATCACTCATTTAACGCCCTCCTACCAGTTTTTGGAATTGTTTAATGTGCTCACCTGTCGTATCGAGTTCGATGTGCGGAAGGTGTTTCATCGCCATAAGTTGAGAGAGTGATTGACGCTGTAAGCTAGTTCGAGCCTCAAGCTTTGCGCTCGCAGCTTCTACCTTTGCTTTGCTGTCTAAATTGAGTTGATACTGCCCGTCACCAACCACCCATTTCGATTTTGCCAAATCGTCTGGTAGCGCTTGTTCTAATGGGTCACTGACCATCACTGCAAGAACATCGTTGTGCTGTTGTAGCTGTTTAAGGTGATCAAGGTGGTGCTCCTCGCAGTCGCTCCAGTCGCTGATAAAAATCAAAGTGGATTGCTTGAGCTTCATGCGTTTAATAAGCTCAATCCATTTACTGAACGTTACTTTTTCGGAATTGCAGGAGTCCACATTGAGCGATTGATTGGCTTTAGCGAGACGTTTAAGTTGCGCCAGAAGATCGTTTTGCGAACGCTGTGCCTTGCTGTGAAACAACGCCTGCGGGGATGCGATGACAAAACCGACTCGGTCGCCATCTTTTAATACTCGCCACCCACACATCGCTGCGATCTCTGCCGCGACAACTGATTTCATTACTTGCGTCGAAGCAAAAAACATTGTGCTTCTCTGGTCGACACACACGATTACGTTGCGATCTTTTTCTTCTGTATAGCTGCGCACGTGCGGCTTACCTGTACGCATCGTAACTTTCCAATCAAGGTTACGAATATCGTCACCCAATTGGTAATGGCGCAGCTCTTCGAAGTTCAATCCACGACCGCGAAACAACGAATTGTGTCGACCAGAGAGTACGCTACCCGCTTTTAGATGAGGAAGTAAACTGAATGATTCTGCTTGTGCTTGCAGACGTACTAAACGAGCATAATCGCAGTACAAACGGGGATCCATCCCCTGTGATTTTGGCGCAAGAGTTGGCTTAGCCATAATGCCTCCCACTTACCCAATTTCTACACAATCTAGCAGCTCTTGTACGACTCGTTGATGATCGATCCCATCTGCCAGTGCATCGTAGGTCAAAGAAAAACGATGGCCCAATACAGACGGAACCATGGCACGCACATCGTCAGGAGTCACATGGTCACGTCCTTGCATCCACGCATACGCACGAGCGCATTTGTCAAGTGCGATAGAAGCACGAGGACTAGAGCCAATCTCAATCCATTTTGCTAAGTTTGAATCGGCATAACGCTCTGGCTTACGAGTCGCCATCACTAACGCAACGATGTAGTTTTCCACTAGGTCTGATACCACGATGTTTGGTAACTGACGACGCGCTTCTAGCACCACGTCTGGCTCGATGTGTTTTGGCGTAATAATTTCGCTGCTGGTTTCCGCACCCAATTCTTCACTGCGCACCAAACGAATGATGTCACGTTCTGCGTCATCTTCTGGATAATCGACGGTAACCTTCATGATAAAGCGGTCCATTTGCGCTTCTGGCAGTGGGTACGTGCCCTCTTGCTCTACTGGGTTTTGCGTTGCAAGCACCATAAATAAGTCTGGCAATACGTGAGTTTTATCGCCTACTGTGATTGTGCCTTCGGCCATGGCTTCAAGCAGTGCCGCTTGTACTTTGGCAGGTGCACGGTTGACCTCATCAGCAAGTACAATGCTGTTAAAAATGGGCCCAGGTTGAAAGTGGAGTTGCGGCTTACCATCCAGCTCTTGATAAACCTCAGTACCCGTCACGTCAGATGGTAAAAGATCCGGCGTAAACTGGATTCGACCAAAACTGGTGTTTAACAAGTTCGCCAACGATTTTACGGAACGTGTTTTTGCCGTTCCCGGTAAACCTTCTAGCAGAATATGCCCATTTGTTAATAACCCGATGACTAAAGCTCGAACCACGTGGCTTTGTCCAATAACGCTTTTTTCTGTTTGTTCGATGAGTTCTTTTATCGCTTGTTGTGCGTGGTTCATAGGATACCTTTTCAATGGTTTAAGCCGTCTTTTCGATAGTTAAGTATAAGAACAAATGAAATAACTTAAGGTTATATTCACTATGTTATCTTTGCGGTTCTTGAGATTGGAGAAGTTGTGCAAGACCAACCAACATCGGTAACGCATAATCAAAGAACATTTTGATTCCCGAACACAAATAGTTTAGACCACTCTCACCATTCGGCGTTTTGATCAAACGGTTTTTTGGGCACTCACCCCAACAATAAGGCAAGTAAGGGCATTGCTTACAATACGTCGGCAATGAATCGCGTTTTGCCATGCCAAAAGTATATTGTCTTGTAGAGAAGGCCATTTCATTCAGTGAGTGTTCATGAATGTTGGCAAGTTTGTATTCTGGATACACATAGTGGTCGCAACTGAACACGTCGCCATTGTGCTCAATCGCCAACCCTTTGCCACAAAACTCCGCCGTCACGCAAAGCTGAGACGGTTTCCCCATTACTTGCGCCACCGCGGTTTCAAACAGATTAACCAGCACACGGCCAAGATCGTTATTCACCCACTCTTCAAAGGTCGCCATTAAAAAGCGTCCCCAGTCTTCAGGATCGACTGACCAATCCGTTACAATCGACATTGGATGCCCCGGTTTAGCCAGATCACTGCCTTTGGTTGGGATCATCTGTACGTTCCAAAACTGCGGCGCAGTTGTTTGGAAGTTGTTGGCTTCTACCACCGGCGCAAACTGAATATAAGTCACACCCAATTCTTGGGTTAAAAATCGATATACTTCGAGCGGGTATTTCGCATTGTGACGATTCACCGTGACCAACGCGTTGAATTTCACGCCATGCGCTTTGAGCTTATCTACCGCTTTCATCACGAGATCAAACGTTGGCTTACCGCTGCGGGTTTTGCGATATTTGTCGTGCAGCTCTCGTGGCCCATCAATCGACAAGCCAACTAGGAAGTTGTGCTCTTTTAAAAACGCACACCACTCATCGTTTAGCAAAATGCCGTTGGTCTGAAGGTCGTTTGCAATGCGAACGCCTTTCGGCTGATGTTTCTTTTGCAAAGCTACGACATTGCGGAAATAGTCCAACCCAAGCAGCGTCGGCTCCCCGCCCTGCCATGAGAATACAATTTCTTCGCCATCCTGACTTTCGATATAGCTTTTCACGAACGCTTCCAGTGTTGCGTCGTCCATTTTTGGCTGCTTTTCTTGGTGCAGTAGATTTTCTTTATGCAGATAAAAGCAGTACTGACAATCGATGTTGCACTTTGCTCCGCCTGGCTTTGCCATCACATGGAATCGACGGTCATACGCGCCCAGAACCGGCGCTTTAGACGCCGTTTTAAGAGGAACAATAGGCATAGTAGTAGAATGGCGAGGGGAAATCTTACTCATACGTTTCTCACTATTACATATACCCAAATAACCTCCTGAGCGCTGTACAGCAAAAGTGAAGCTATTTGGGTATATAGCGCTCCAAAAAGCGCTATATAATCTTAATTTACTTAGAAGACTTAGGTACGAACGAACCTGCTTCCATACGAGGAGGGAACTCTTTGAATGTACCCATCACCTCTTTCACTGTATCCATTGCTGGCATCATTAAGAATGAACGCTCGTACATCCAACGAGAATAACCCATGCCTTGATCGCCTCGTTCAAATGGATCAATGCTCAAGTCAAAGATCAGTGGCACACGAAGTTTAGTGAACGGCTTACGCCATACATCCATACCCGTTTCATTCTCTTGAATCATAAAGTGGAACTTGTACTTTCCTTGGCGCAATGCCACAAGATCGCCGTCGTCGCTCCAGTAAACGAACTCATTTCGTGCGGATTTGTCTGACTTACCCGTTAAGTATGGCAATTGGTTGTAACCGTCTAGGTGAACTTTGTAGTCCACATCGCCAACTTTTTTGCCTTTTAGTAATTCGTCTTTAACTTTGGTATCACCTGCCGCAGCAACTAGTGTCGGGAAAAAGTCCTCTAATGACATCATGCCGTTGAATGTTTTACCTGCCTCAATTTTTCCAGGCCATTTAATCAACATTGGCACACGGAAACTCCCTTCCCAGCCAGTGTTTTTCTCTGAGCGGAACGGTGTCATCCCAGCATCCGGCCACAAATCAACCATAGGGCCGTTGTCAGTGGTGTAAACAATGATTGTATTGTCATCCACACCTAACTCTTTGATCTTGTTAAGTAGCTGACCGATTTGGTCATCGTGCTGCTTAACACCATCCGCGTAGAAACCGGCACCTGTTTTACCTTGGTATTCTTCTGGAACATGTGTGAAGTTGTGCATGCGAGTGGTGTTAAACCAAGTAAAGAACGGCTTGTCCGCTTTTACTTGTTTTTCTATGAAGCTTTCTGCGGCATCAAGAAACTCACCATCAACATTTTCCATACGCTTACGCGTAAGTGGACCGGTATCTTCGATTTTACCGTCAGCGTAAGAATGGATAACGCCACGAGGACCAAATTTCTTCTTGAACTCCGGATCTTTAGGGTAATCCACGTTCTCTGGCTCTTCTTCTGCGTTCAAGTGGTATAGGTTGCCGAAGAATTCATCAAAACCGTGGTTGGTAGGAAGATGCTCGTCTCGGTCACCTAAATGGTTCTTACCAAATTGTCCGGTTGCGTAACCCATTTGTTTAAGCACGGTTGCAATCGTCGGATCTTTTTCCGAGATACCTTCCGGAGCGCCTGGTAAGCCCACTTTTGATAGACCTGTACGTTTTGGCATTTGACCAGTGATGAATGCAGAACGGCCTGCTGTCGAGCTTTGCTGTGCGTAGAAGTTAGTGAACTTCGCACCTTCTTTAGCAATGCTATCGATGTTTGGCGTGTTGTACGCCATCATGCCTTGGTTATAGGTACTAAGGTTCCAGTAACCAACATCATCACCAAAGATGACAAGAATGTTGGGTTTGTCCGCTGCATGTGCAACTGCAGATGCAGCGCCCAAAGCTAACGTACATGCGTTAAGTACGAGTTTTTTACTGCTCGTTTTGGTCGCATTTTTCATATTATCTCCAAGAGTTCGCTAGTGCGTAAAAATGGTATTCGCTTTTCAATACCATTGTTGATATAAGATAAAGCACTAATTTCAGACGATAAATGCAGTCAAAATTAGTTAACCTATAAATTAAATTTATGAGTGGCGTTATGGACTTAAATTTGATCCAAACTTTTCTTGTTGTTGCGGAGTTTCAATCTTATACAAAAGCCGCGGAACAATTAGGGCTTACACAACCTGCTGTGAGCGCTGCAATAAAGCGTTTAGAGCAAGTCGTAGATAAGCAATTATTCGTTAAAAAAGGACGAGGGATCGCACTAACCTCCACCGCTTATCAATTACTGCCGCAATTCCAGCAAGCGGTTAATATTATTGACAATGCGATATCTGATAAAAATCATTTTGAAGTGTGTTGTTCGGAAATTTTGTTGCACATTATGGACCCGATAAAGAACACTATTTTTTATGAATCACCACCCGAAAAATTCCTATTATTTGAGCTGTTAAGACAACAAAAAGTCGATCTAGTAATCGATACGGTGATCACGAAAGATGCAGCGTTTATTATTGAAGATGCCTATGAGGAAGAAGCCGTGGTTATCTGTCGTGAGAACCATCCCCGTGTACACGGCACGCTCACAAAAGAGCAATTTTATGAGGAAACTCACTGTTTATTTTCAGGAAAATGGAACAACATGTCGGGGTTCGAGCAACTAGCAAAGGAAACAATTCAAGAAAGAAAAGTCGACTTGATCACATCTTCGCTAGCGGGCATGGCGCTGTATGTCGCCCAAAGAGACAGTTTAGGGATCGTGTCTCAATCTTTTGCAAACAAGTGGAGCAAAGCGCTCAAACTTCAAATTTTGCCCTGCCCCATTTCGATACGCTCTATCCCTTACAAGTTCGTCTACCATAAGCGAGAGGTAAACAACCCAGCCCACATCGCTCTACGTGAAAAAATCAAAGCCAACTTAACGGCAGCCCACTACGAACCAATTTGTTTATAACTCTTGTCAATTGAAGCGTTAGGCGTTTTCGTCATCAAGCTTTCTACAAACCTGAATAGATAGAATTTTACAGATAAAAAAGAGGCTCATTTTAATGAGCCTCTTTCTATATGTATGTGCCGTCCTAAATAAGGTTGACACTTTCTACCCCCAAAATTGGAGAGTGTTATGAAATCAACAACTAAAAGAACT